>NZ_JBGLYN010000112.1:0-11263 GCF_047304045.1 Variovorax sp. Varisp85 | reverse complement strand
CACCCCAACCCTCCCCCGGAAGGGGAGGGAGCCAACCCCAATCCCACTTTCAAGATGCTTCGACGAACCCTTCACTGCGCCTTTGCCGCCATGCTCCTCATGGCATCGGCCGCCCACGCGCTGACCGCCGACGAAGCCCGGGCCATCGCCTCCGGCGAATCCGAAGCCCGCATCGCCGCGCTCAACAAGGCCGTGCTCACGGCCGACGAGAAGACCGCCGCCTTCATCCAGGCGATGTCCGACGACGCAGTCAAGTACACCGAAGACAAGGTCTTCGTGATGAAGGACGACAAAGGCTTCGACCCCGTCACCGGCGCCGAGCTGAAAGTGCCCGACACCGCCGAAGACGTCGTCAACAACAACCTCATGCGCGGCGCGCTCGATGCCGCGCAGGCCGCGCTCAAGCTCACGAGCAAGGACGACGCGGTGCGCGCCGAAGCCGCACAGGCCCTGTTCAAGGAGCCCGACGAATCACGCATCCCGATGGTCGAGAAGGCGCTGGCCGCCGAGACCAACCCGAAGATCAAGGCGCAACTCGAACTGGTGCGCGCCGCCAGCATGCTCACCAGCGCCGACAAGGCCAAGCGCCTCGTGGCCGCGAAGGAACTGGGCAGCAACCGCAACCCCGACACCAAGCTGCTGCTCAACCAGCGCCTGGCCGACGAAACCGAAGCGGACGTCAAGGCCGCCATCGTCGCGTCCATCGCCAGCATCGACGGCTCGCTGGTCTGGGGCGACCGCATCAACGCCGTGTTCAGCGGCATCAGCCTGGGCTCGGTGCTGCTGCTCGCCGCGCTGGGCCTCGCCATCACCTACGGGCTGATGGGAGTCATCAACATGGCGCATGGCGAGCTGATGATGATCGGCGCCTACGCCACCTACGTGATGCAGGGCATCTTCCAGAAGTACCTGCCCGAGTCGACGTTCGGGCTGTACCTCGTCGCTGCGATCCCGGTGTCGTTCCTTGCATCGGCGCTGGTCGGCGCGGTGCTCGAACGCGGCGTGATCCGCTTCCTCTACGGCCGCCCCCTCGAGACGCTGCTCGCCACCTGGGGCATCAGCCTGATGCTGCAGCAACTCGTGCGCACGCTGTTCGGCGCGCAGAACGTCGGCGTGGAAAACCCCGGCTGGATGAGCGGCGGCTTCTCGATGCTGAGCAACGTCACGTTGCCGTGGAACCGCATCTGCATCATTATTTTTGCGGCGCTGGTGTTGCTCGCGATGGGATGGCTCATCGGCAAGACGCGGCTGGGCCTGTTCGTGCGCGGCGTCACGCAGAACCGTCCGATCGCCTCGTGCATGGGCGTGAACACCGCGCGCATCGACACCTACGCCTTCGCGCTCGGCTCCGGCATCGCGGGCCTTGCCGGCTGCGCGCTGAGCCAGATCGGCAACGTCGGCCCCGACCTGGGCCAGAGCTACATCGTCGACAGCTTCATGGTGGTCGTGATGGGCGGCGTCGGCCAGCTCGCGGGCACCGTGTATGCGGCGCTGGGGCTGGGCATTCTCAACAAGTTCATCGAAGGCTGGGCGGGCGCGGTGCTCGCGAAGATCGCGGTGCTTGTCTTCATCATCATCTTCATCCAGAAGCGGCCGCAGGGCATCTTCGCAATGAAAGGCCGGAGCGCTGAGGCATGAGCAAGGTCGTACTTCCAACCAAGGGGCCGCTGCTGAGCGGCAAGGGCTGGACGGCCTTCTTCGTCGCGCTCATCGTGGTTTGCGCGGTCGCGCCGGCGCTCAACATGTGGGTGCCCGCAGACAGCCCGCTGCACATGAGCGACTACGCCGTGGCACTGGTCGGCAAGATCATGTGCTACGCGATCTGCGCGCTGGCCATGGACCTGATCTGGGGCTACACCGGCATCCTCTCGCTGGGCCACGGCCTGTTCTTCGCGCTGGGCGGCTACATGATGGGCATGTACCTCATGCGCCAGATCGGCCGCGACGGCAACTACAAGAGCGACCTGCCGGACTTCATGGTGTTCCTCGACTGGAAGACGCTGCCCTGGCACTGGACCTTCAGCGACAGCTTCATCGCCACGCTGATTCTGGTCGTCGCGGTGCCGGGCCTCATCGCCTTCGTGTTCGGCTTCTTCGCCTTCCGTTCGCGCATCAAGGGCGTGTACTTCTCGATCATCACGCAGGCCATGACCTTCGCGGCCATGCTGCTGTTCTTCCGCAACGAGACGGGCTTCGGCGGCAACAACGGCTTCACCGACTTCAAGCGCATCCTGAATATTCCGATCGCCACGCAGGAGATGCGCATGACGCTGTTCGCGCTCACCGGCGCCACGCTGCTGGGCTTCTTCCTCTTTGCGAAGTGGCTCATCGGCAGCAAGTTCGGCCGCGTGCTGCAGGCCATCCGCGACGCGGAGACGCGCGTGATGTTCTCGGGCTACAACCCGCTGCCGTACAAGCTCACGATCTGGGTGATCTCCGCCGTGATGTGCGGCGTGGCCGGCGCGCTGTACGTGCCGCAGGTCGGCATCATCAACCCGGGCGAGATGAGCGCGGCCAACTCCATCGAGATCGCCATCTGGGCGGCGGTGGGCGGGCGCGCCACGCTGATCGGGCCGATTATCGGCGCCTTCATCGTCAACGGCGCGAAGAGCTGGCTCACGGTGGCGTACCCCGAGTACTGGCTGTATTTCCTGGGCGCGCTGTTCATTGCCGTCACGCTGTTCCTGCCGAACGGCATCGTGGGGCTGGTGCGCAAGTGGTTGTCGAGGGAGAAGGCACCGGCGGCCGGCGCCACGGCGGCGGTGAGCGACGGCCGCGAAGAAGCGCAACGCGCACTCGCCGCCTCGCAGGGCATGGAGCCGGAATCGCTGCACGCGCCGCTGGGCGCCGAACCGAAGGGAGCACGCGCATGACCCCCGACCTGATGGAAGCCGGCGCCGAGCGCGCCGCCCGCGCCCGCGGCATGCCCTACGACAGCGGCAGCACCGAATCGGGTGGCCGCGCCGCCGACTTCGGCCGTCACGTCACGCCGGGCGAGGTCGACGTCACCCATGGCCGCATCCTCTACCTCGAGGACGTGAGCGTGAGCTTCGACGGCTTCAAGGCCATCAACAAGCTGTCGCTCGACATTGCGCCCGGCGAACTGCGCTGCATCATCGGCCCCAACGGTGCGGGCAAGACCACGATGATGGACATCATCACCGGCAAGACGCGGCCCGACGAAGGCACCGTGTTCTTCGGCAGCACCATCGACCTGCTGCGCCACCGCGAAGCCGACATCGCCCAGCTGGGCATCGGCCGCAAGTTCCAGAAGCCGACGGTGTTCGAGCACCTGACCGTGTTCGAGAACCTCGAGCTCGCGCTGAAGACCGACAAGGGCGTGCGCGCGTCGATGCTGTTCAGGCTCGACTCGGCGCAGAGCGACCGGCTGGCCGAAGTGCTGCAGACCATCCACCTCGCCGACAGCGTGTCGCGCCTGGCCGGCAACCTGAGTCACGGCCAGAAGCAGTGGCTCGAAATCGGCATGCTGCTGATGCAGGACCCGAAGCTGCTGCTGCTCGACGAGCCTGTGGCCGGCATGACCGACGAGGAAACGGCGCGCACGGCGGAGCTGTTCCTCACGCTCAAGGGCAAGCACTCGCTGATGGTGGTGGAGCACGACATGAGCTTCATCCGCACCATCTCCGAAATCGTCACCGTGCTGTGCGACGGCTCCGTGCTTGCGCAGGGCACGCTGGACGAAGTGCAGGCCGACGAGCGCGTGATCGAGGTCTATCTCGGCCGCTGAGGAACCGAACCCATGCTCACAGTCAAGAACATCCACCAGTACTACGGCGGCTCCCACATCCTGCGCGACGTGAGCTTCGAGGCCACGCTCGGCAAGGTCACCGTGCTGCTCGGCCGCAACGGCGTAGGCAAGACCACGCTGCTCAAGTCGCTGATGGGCCTCGTCCCCATCAAGAGCGGCAGCATCGAGCTCGAAGGCAAGCCGATCCAAAAGGCCACGCCCTACGACAGGGCCAGGGCCGGCATCGGCTTCGTCCCTCAAGGCCGCGAAATCTTCGCCAGGCTCACGGTGGAAGAAAACCTGCGCATGGGCCTCGCCTACAAGAGCGGCAGCACGCCCATCCCGCAGGAACTGTTCGAGCTGTTCCCCGTGCTCAAGCAGATGATCAACAGACGAGGCGGCGACCTCTCCGGCGGCCAGCAGCAGCAGCTCGCCATCGCGCGCGCCCTGGCCCCCAAGCCCAGGCTGCTGATCCTCGACGAGCCCACCGAAGGCATCCAGCCGAGCATCATCAAGGACATCGGCCGCGTCATCCGCATGCTGGCCGACCGCGGCGACATGGCCATCGTGCTGTGCGAGCAGTACTACGACTTCGCCCAGGAACTGGCCGACGACTATCTCGTGATGGAGCGCGGCGAGATCATCGCGCGCGGCCTCGGCAAGGACATGGAAGCGCAGGGCGTGCGGCAGCTGGTGGCGATCTGAGCCCACTGGCCAGGCCCTCGCGGCCCTGCCAGTACAAGGTCTTCGGCAATTGCGTATCGGCGCGATTTCAGGGTTTACCCTAAAATCGCGCCTTGCCCGCGGCCGCCGGGCACCCCTCCCAGGAGCCTGGCCTTGAACGCCTCCCCACCCGCGCTGGACAGCGCGGTCACCGACATTTCTTCCTTTTCCCTGCCTTCGGGCAAGCCCGCCAACTTCCTGCGCGCGGTGCTCGCGCTTGGCGTCGGCGGCTTCGCCATCGGCACCGGCGAGTTCGTCATCATGGGCCTGCTGCCCGAGGTCGCGAAAGACATCGGCGTGAGCATTCCCCAGGCCGGCCACGTCATCAGCGCCTATGCGCTCGGCGTGGTGATCGGCGCGCCGGTGCTCGCGGTGCTGGCCGCCGGCTGGCGCCGCCGCGCGCTGCTGATCGCGCTCATGGCCGTGTTCGCGGCCGGCAACTTCGCCAGCGCCGCGGCTCCCAACTACCTGCTGCTGAACCTGCTGCGCTTCGCCGCCGGACTGCCGCACGGCACCTACTTCGGCGTGGCCGCGCTGGTGGCCGCCACGCTCGCTCCGCCGGGGCGCCGCGCGCGGGCCGTGGGGCTCGTAATGCTCGGGCTCACCGGTGCCACGCTGGTGGGCGTGCCCATCGCGGCATGGCTGGGCCAGTTCTTCGGCTGGCGCGCGGCCTTCGTGTTCGTGGGCCTCATCGCGCTGGTGGCCATCGCGCTGCTTCGCCGCGACATTCCCGACATGGCGCCCGCCGCCGGCGCCAGCCCCTGGCGCGAACTCGGCGCGCTCAGGCGCAAGCAGGTGTGGTTCACGCTGGGCATCGCCGCCATCGGCTTCGGCGGCATGTTCTCGGTGTTCAGCTACATCAAGCCCACGCTGATCGAGGTGGCCGGCATGCCGGTGGGCGGCGTGCCCATCGTGCTCGCGCTCTTCGGCCTCGGCATGGTGGTGGGCAACCTCGTGGGCTCGCGGCTGGCCGACAAGTCGCTGATGCGCACCATCGGCGGTGTCCTGGCCTATGCGGCGCTGGTGCTCGCGGTGTTCACCTTCGCGGCGCACCATGTCGTGGCTGCAGCATTCACCGTGTTCCTCATCGGCTCGACCGTGGCCATCGGCCCGGCCCTGCAGATCCGCCTGATGGACGTGGCCGGCGACGCGCAGACGCTCGCCGCCGCGCTCAACCACTCGGCCTTCAACATGGCCAACGCGCTCGGCGCATGGCTTGGCGGCGTGGCGATTTCCGCCGGGCTGGGCTGGACTTCGACCGGCTGGGTCGGCGCACTGCTCGCTTTGGCGGGCCTGGGCATCTTCGGCTGGGCGATCGCAAGCGCCCGTGCCGCCGCACGCCGGCCGGCCGCCGTCGCCTTCTGAGCCGGCTGCCGGCTACTTCGCAGCGGGCGTCGCGGCGCGCTCGCGCAGCAGCGCCGCGAAGTTCTGCAGTTCGACTGCATTGAGATCCGACACGGCCCAGGCCTGCATGCCGCCCTGGGCCCAGTGCACGAGCTGGTAGCCCTGCCGCGCGGAGAGCACCGGCGCCTGCGCCTTTGCATCCGCAGCCGGCCACACGAACAGGTTGATGACGTGCGGCCCCGAGCGGTAGACCAGCGCCGCCACCGTGCGCCCGTCCAGGTAGTCGAGCCGCCCGCCCGCGAGCGGAAAGCCCTCCGCGGCAAGGTCGACCACCGGCGGTGAAAAGTCGAGCTTGCCGGCGAACCACGGCTTGACCGCGTGATGGTCGGACGAGGCCACATCGGCCAGATGCGATGCCATCAGCGAGCGCACATGGTTGGCGGTGACGCCCTCGGCGAGAGCGTCCGAAGGCGGCACCGGCGTTGCCAGAAGCACGAGCGCCAGGCCCCAGGCCGTGGCCGCGCCGGTGCCGAACCATGCCAGCCCTTGCCACAGGCCCCGGTTTCGCCGCACCGGAGCGGGCGTGGGCGAGGCGGCAACAACAACTTCTTCCGCACGCACCGCCTGCCCGATGCGCGCGGCCAGCCCCTCGGGCGGCATGTGCCGCGTGGCATGGCGTCGGATCAGCGTGCCCAGTTCCTCGTCAGACATTGACATGGCGTGTCCTTCCTCCCGCGTCGCCGGGACGTTCCTCGCGCAGGCTCTCGCGCAGCATCGCCCGCGCGCGCGACAGCCGCGACATGACGGTGCCCAGCGGCACGCCCGCGATGCGCGCGATGTCCTCGTAGCGCATCTCCTCCAGCTCGCGCAGCACGATCACCTCGCGGTACACCGGCGGCAGCGCATCGATGGCGGCGTTGATTCGCTCGCCCTGCACGCGCTGCTCCCACTGCCGCGCCGGATCGCCGGCTTCGGGCGAGGAGGGTGCTGAAACCGCCTCGCTGTCGCGCAGCTCGTCGAACTCCACCTGGTCGGCGAGCTGCCGGTTCTGCCGCATCCAGTCGTAGCAGGCGTTGCGCACGATGCCCAGCAGCCACGGCCGGGCGCTCTCGCCGCGCAGCCCATCGAAGAACCGGAACGCGCGCAGATAAGCCTCCTGCACCGCGTCGTCGGCCAGCTGGTCGTCGCGCAGCAGCCAGCGCGCAAGGTTCCATGCCGCATCGAGATGCGGCAGCGCGGCGGCTTCGAACTGGCGTGTGCGGTCGGTCGACAGGCTCAAGGGCTCCTTCTTCCTGCATGACGTGGCAGCCCAGTTTTTTATTCCAGCTTTTTTTCGGGCCCCGCTGGAATAAGCAGGGCATGCCATGCGTCATGCCCTCTGCGGATTCTGCTTCTTCTTTCTTCTTCCAGGAGGTCTTCACCATGATCGCCATGCCCGGCTTCGCGCGCATCCTCGTCATCTTCGCGGCCCTGGCGGCTTCGGCCGGCGCCGCGCTTGCAGCAGGCCCCAAGGCCTATGTCGGCAACTTCAAGGACAGCACCGTCAGCGTGATCGACACCGGCACCGAGCGCGTCGTCGCCACGCTGCCTGTGGCGGCGGGGCCCGACGGCATCATCGTCGCGCCCAACGGGCGCAGCGTGTTCGTGAGCGGCTCGGGCGCCGCTGCCGTGAGCGAGATCGACGCCGCGAGCGACCGCGTCACGCGCGCCATCGACGTGGGCAAGGGGCCGCAGGGCCTAGCCATGACCACCGACGGCAAGTGGCTGCTGGTGGCCGTCAACGGCGACGACCGCGTGGCCTTCGTCGACACCTCGGCCCACGGCGTGAGCGCCACCGTGCCGGTGCCCAAGCCGCACACCATCGCCGTCCGGCCCGACGGGCGACAGGCCTACGTCGCTTCGCAGGAGCCGGGGCACTTCGCGCTGGTGGTCATCGACATGGCGACGCGCGCCGTGGTCACGCAGATTCCGCTCGACAAGCCGCCGCGCGACCTCGAGTTCAGCCATGACGGCAAGGCGCTGTACCTCACACTGGCCGGCGTGGCCGCCGTGCAGGTACTCAACCCCGCCACCAACCAGTGGGGCGCGCCGGTTCCCACGGGCGTGTCGCCGCACATCGCGCAGCACTTCATGGGCATGGCGAGCGGTGTGGTGGTGGTGCAGGGGCCAGGCGAGGTCATGTTGTTCGATCCGGCCACGCACGCGGCGGTGCGCAGCATCCCTGTGGGCAAGCAGCCGCATTGGCTCGACCTGTCGGCGGACGGCAAGAAGCTGTGGGTGAGCAACGAGGGCTCGAACGACGTCAGCGTGGTCGACCTTGCGGGCGGGCCCATGCACACGGTGGCGGTGGGCAACGCGCCGCGCAAGATCGCGTTGCAGCGCACGGCAGCTTCCGAAGGCGCGCACGCCGGCGGCTCGGCGCACGTGGCCATCCGCAACTTCGCCTTCGAGCCCGCGCAGATCACCGTCAAGGCCGGCCAGCGCGTGAGCTGGCAGAACGACGACGGCGCGCCGCACGGCCTGGTCTTCAAGGACGGCTCGACGGGCATCGACCTGCTGCTGCCCGGCAAGGCCTTCGCCCGCGTCTTCGACAAGCCGGGCGTGTACGACTATGTCTGCTCGGTGCATCCGTACATGACGGCGCGGGTCACGGTGGTGGGCTCGCAGCCGGGGTCCTGACTGTCGGCTTTCATCCGGCCTGATTGACAGGGGCGAGCGAACCGGGGGACATTGCCCCGGATGAAGGAAGAAAGACTCTCGCGCCGACGCCTGCTGTGCGGCGGGCTGGCCGCCGCTTCGCTGGGCCATCCGTTCCTGCGGCTGAATGCGCAGCCGGCCACGGCGTCGCGCGATCCGTTCACGCTGGGCGTGGCCTCGGGCGTGCCGCGCGCCGACGGCTTCGTGCTCTGGACACGCCTGGCGCCAGAGCCGCTGCAGGGCGGCGGCATGGGCGATGCGCCCGTCGAAGTGCGATGGGAAGTCGCCGACGACGAGGGCTTCAGGCGCGTCGTGGCGAAGGGCTCGGCGATCGCTATGGCCGAGCTTGCGCACTCGGTGCATGTCGAAGTGCAGGGGCTGTCGCCGGGCCGCCCTTACTGGTATCGCTTCACGGCCGGCGGCGCACGCAGCCCGATTGGACGCACGCGCACCACGCCCGCCGAGGACGACGGGACGCAGCAGCCGCTGCGCTTCGCCTTCGCCTCCTGCCAGCAGTACGAGCAGGGCTACTACGCCGCCTACCGCGACATGGCCGCGCAGCCGCTGGACTTCGTGGTGCATCTGGGCGACTACATCTACGAAAGCTCCTGGGGCTCGCGCCACGTGCGGCGCCACGAGGGCGGCATTCCCACGCAGCTGCCCGAGTTCCGCAACCGCTACGCGCTCTACAAGACCGATCCGCACCTGCAGGCCGCGCACGCCGCCTTTCCATGGCTCGTGACCTGGGACGACCACGAAGTGGCCAACGACTACGCGAACGATTTATCGCCGCGCACCGTCGACCCCGCGCAATTCCTCGCGATTCGCGCGGCCGCCTACCAGGCCTGGTACGAGCACATGCCGGTGCCCGCCAGCATGCGCCCGCGCGGGCCCGACGCCACCATCTACGGCCGCCATCGCTTCGGCCGCATGCTCGACGTGCTGCTGACCGACGGACGCCAGTACCGCTCGCACCACGCCTGCCTCGCGGGCCGCAGCGCGTCGCCGCTGGCCGACTGCCCCGGCCGGCTCGCGCCCGAACGCAGCTTCTTCGGCGCGGCGCAGGAGGCGTGGCTCGCGCGCGAACTCGCGGCGCCACCCGCGCAGTGGACCGTGCTCGCCCAGCCCACGCTGCTCGCCGAGGCCGACCGCAAGCGCGGCCCCGAGCACGGCTACTGGATGGACGGATGGGACGGCTACGCCGCCGCCCGCGCGCGCCTGCTCGACGGGCTGGCCGCACACAAGGCGCGCGGCGGCAACGCGCTGGTCGCGAGCGGCGACGTGCACGCCTTCTGGGCCGCCGACCTGCGGCGCGAGGCGCAAGGGCCGGCGGTGGCGACCGAATTCGTCGGCGGCGCCATCACCTCCGAAGGGCCGAGCGCCGCCAACGTGGCGAACATGCTCGCTAAGAACGAGCACCTGCGCTACGGCCGCGGCGACAAGCGCGGCTACGCGCTCGTGACGCTCGATGCCCGCGGCTGCGAGGTCGAGTTCCGCGCGGTGGAGGACGAGAAGAACGCCGATTCGGCCGTGGCGCCCATGGCCCGCTTCTCGGTGGCCCGGGGCGCGCCCGGCGTGCATCTCGAATCCACCTGAATCTCCGCCGCCTGCAGGATCGCGCGGCCATGCCTATGATGGCCGCCGCCATTCTTCATCCCTCTCTTTCCTCGGAGCGAGACCCCATGAGCATTCCCACCATCCGTCTCGGCCGCACAGGCCTCACCGTGTCGCGGCTCGCCCTCGGCACCATGACTTTCGGCCTGCAGACCGACGAGACGGTGTCGCACCAGATCCTCGACAAGGCGGCCGAAGGCGGCATCAACTTCCTCGACACTGCCGACGTGTACCCGCTTGGCGGCACGGTCGAGACCACCGGCCGCACCGAGGAAATCATCGGCCGCTGGCTGCAAAAGCAGGGCCCCGCGGGCCGCCGCCGCTTCGTCGTCGCCACCAAGGCGGTCGGCAAGGTCGGCCCGAACAGCTGGGACCAGGGCGCGTCGCGCAAGCACCTGCTGGACGCCATCGATGCTTCGCTCAAGCGGCTGCAGACCGACCACGTCGACCTGTACCAGCTGCACAGCGACGACCGCGAGACGCCGCTCGAAGAGAGCCTGGAGGCGCTCGACGTGATCGTGAAGTCGGGGCGGGCGCGCTACATCGGCGTGTCGAACTTCCTGGCCTACCGGCTGGCGCGCGCGCTGGGCAAGGCCGAGCTGCACAAGCTCACGCGCTACGTGTCGGTGCAGCCGCGCTACAGCCTGCTGTTCCGCGAGATCGAGCGCGAGCTGCTGCCGCTGGCCAGCGAGGAAGGCCTGGGCGTGATTCCCTACAACCCGCTGGCCGGCGGATTGCTGACCGGCAAGTACAAGCCCGGAGCGAAGCCGGAGGAGAACACGCGCTTCACGCTCGGCACCGCCGGTGGCATGTACCAGGACCGCTACTGGAACGAGCGCAGCTTCAACACCGTGGCCCAGCTGCACAGGCTGGCGGACGAGGCCGGCGTGCCGCTGGCCACGTTGGCGGTGGCATGGGTCATGGCGAATCCGCTGGTCACCGCGCCGCTGCTGGGTGCAAGCCGGCCCGATCAGCTGGATGCGACGCTGGCCGCCGCCGAATACAAGCTTGATCCGGCGCTGAAGCAGAAGCTCGACGAACTGACTGCCGAATACCGCAAGGGCGACGCCCCGCGCTGAGTTCGTCTTGCTCCTTCCCCCTCTGGGGGAAGGCTGGGATGGGGGCAGGCCTTTGCAC
>NZ_JBGLYN010000111.1:0-11370 GCF_047304045.1 Variovorax sp. Varisp85 | reverse complement strand
GCGCTCGCCGCCACCCACGTCGCGGGCCTGTCCGACGGCAGCGGGGGGGGGCGGCGGGGGGGCCCCCGCGGCCCCCCGGGGGGGCAACCCCCCCCGGGAGAGAAACCCCCGGGGGGGGGCGCCCCCGCCCCCCCCGGGGGGGGGGGGGGGGGGGTGCCGGGCTTTTTCGTTCGGATACTTCAAACAATGCGTAGAGCAGGAGATTTCATGCGCCCATCCATCCACCGTACCGCCATTGCCGCCGTGCTGGCCACCGCTTTCGTGGCGAGCGCCGCCTGGGCGCAGAAGCGCGACAACGTGCTGTTCCAGGCCGCCACCGACGAGCAGCCTGCGGTGATCAAGACGCTGGAAAAGCTCGTCAACATCGAGACCGGCACCGGTGACGCCGAAGGCATCGCCGCCGCCGGCAACTACCTCGAGGGCGAACTCAAGAACCTGGGCTTCACGGTCACGCGCAGCAAGTCGGCCGGCCTCGTGGTGGGCGACAACATCGTCGGCAAGATCAAGGGCCGCGGCGGCAAGAACCTGCTGCTGATGTCGCACATGGACACCGTGTACCTGAAGGGCACGCTCGCGAAGGCGCCGTTCAAGATCGAAGGCGACAAGGCCTACGGCCCCGGCATCGCCGACGACAAGGGCGGCAACGCCGTCATCCTGCACACGCTCAAGCTGCTGAAGGACTACGGCGTGCGCGACTACGGCACCATCACCGTGCTGTTCAACACTGATGAAGAAAAAGGCTCCTTCGGCTCGCGCGACCTGATCCAGGAAGAAGCCAAGCTGGCCGACTACGTGCTCTCCTTCGAGCCCGCCAGTGCCGGCGACGAGAAACTCTCGCTGGGCACCTCGGGCATCGCCTACGTGCAGGTCAACATCACCGGCAAGGCCTCGCATGCGGGAGGCGCGCCCGAGATGGGCGTGAACGCGCTGGTCGAGGCCTCCGACCTCGTGCTGCGCACCATGAACATCGACGACAAGGCGAAGAACCTGCGCTTCAACTGGACCATCGCCAAGGCCGGCAACGTGTCGAACATCATCCCGGCCAGCGCCACGCTGAACGCCGACGTGCGCTATGCGCGCAACGAAGACTTCGACGCCGCCATGAAGACGCTGGAAGAGCGCGCGCAGCAGAAGAAGCTGCCCGAGGCCGACGTCAAGGTGGTCGTCACGCGCGGCCGTCCGGCCTTCAACGCGGGCGAAGGCGGCAAGAAACTGGTCGACAAGGCTGTGGGCTTCTACAAGGAGGCCGGCGGCAACCTCGGCGTGGAAGAGCGCACCGGCGGCGGCACGGACGCGGCCTATGCGGCGCTGTCGGGCAAGCCGGTGATCGAGAGCCTGGGCCTGCCGGGCTTCGGCTACCACAGCGACAAGGCCGAGTACGTGGACATCAGTGCCATTCCGCGCCGCCTGTACATGGCGGCGCGCCTGATCATGGACCTGGGCGCCGGCAAGTAAGCACGACTCGAAAAAAGACGGACAGGAGACAACGCCATGCTGCTCAGCCCCGACCAGGAAGCCATCCGCGACGCGGTGCGCGACTTCTCGCAAGCCGAACTGTGGCCCAACGCCCCGAAGTGGGACCGCGAGCACAGCTTTCCCAAGGAGGCTCACCAAGGCCTTGCGGCACTGGGTGCTTACGGCATCTGCGTACCCGAGGAAGACGGTGGCGCGGGCCTCGACTACCTCACGCTCGCGCTGGTGCTCGAAGAAATCGCGGCCGGCGACGGCGGCACCAGCACCGCCATCAGCGTGACCAACTGCCCCGTCAACGCCATCCTCATGCGCTATGGCAACGCGCAGCAGAAAAAGAAGTGGCTCGAGCCGCTGGCGCAGGGCCGGATGCTCGGCGCCTTCTGCCTTACCGAGCCGCAAGCCGGCAGCGATGCATCGAGCCTGCGCACCACCGCGCGCAAGGACGGCGACGGCTACGTGATCGACGGTGTGAAGCAGTTCATCACCAGCGGCAAGAACGGCCAGGCGGCCATCGTCATCGCGGTGACCGACAAGGGCGCGGGCAAGCGCGGCATGAGCGCTTTCATCGTGCCGACCGACACACCGGGCTACAACGTCGCGCGCCTGGAAGACAAGCTGGGCCAGCACAGCAGCGACACCGCGCAGATCAACTTCGACGGCTGTCGCATTCCGTGCGAGAACCTGATCGGCGCCGAGGGCGAGGGCTACAAGATCGCGCTCGGCGCGCTGGAGGGCGGGCGCATCGGCATTGCCGCGCAGAGCGTGGGCATGGCGCGCAGCGCCTTCGACGTGGCGCTGGCCTATGCCAAGGAGCGCCAGGCCTTTGGCGGCTCGATCTTCGACCAGCAGGCCGTCGGTTTCAGGCTGGCCGAATGCGCCACGCAGCTCGAAGCCGCGCGCCAGCTGATCTGGCATGCCGCCAGCCTGCGCGATGCGGGGCGGCCGTGCCTGAAGGAAGCAGCCATGGCCAAGCTGTTCGCGAGCGAGATGGCCGAGCGCGTATGCAGCGCTGCGATCCAGACGCTGGGCGGCTACGGCTACGTGAACGACTTTCCGCTGGAGCGCATCTACCGCGACGTGCGCGTGTGCCAGATCTACGAAGGTACGTCGGACATCCAGAAGCTGTTGATCCAACGCGCTCTCGCGTGAGCGACGCCGCCTGTCTGTCATCGGTTTGGATGACAGACAGGCGCCCCGCGCCGGCGCACCATGGCTGCCTCTTTCACGGAGTGCCTTGCCATGACTTCTGCCACCCCCGTCTCCCGCGCCGCATGGCTTGCGGCATTGCCGCTCGCCGCTGCGCTCGGCCCCTGCGCCAATGCCCAGCCTGCCGTCCCCGATATCGCCACACTGACCGCGACCGAAGCCGTGCGGCAGTTGTGCGCCGGCACCGTCACCAGCGAGCAATTGGTGTCGGCCTACCTCGCGCAGGCCAAGGCCAAGGCGAACCTCAACGCCTTCGTCACGCTCGACGAAGCCGGCGCCCTGGCAGCCGCGCGCGCCGCCGATGCACTGCGCAAGCGCGGCGGCGCCTGCACGCCGCTGGCCGGGCTGCCGGTGGCCATCAAGGACAACATCCAGGTGCGGGGCCTGCCCGCGACAGCCGGCACGCCCGCGCTCAAGGGTTTCGTGCCGACCGCCGACGCGCCGGTGGTCGCCAGGCTGCGCGCGGCCGGCGCCGTCGTGCTCGGCAAGACGAACATGCACGAGCTGGCCTTCGGCGTCACCGGCTACAACCCCGCGTTCCAGAGCGGCCCCGAGGTGGGCGTGCGCAATGCCTACGACCCGAGCCGCATCGCGGGCGGCTCGTCGTCGGGCAATGGCGCCGCGCTGGGCGCGCGCATGGCGCCGGCCGCGCTGGGCACCGACACGGGCGGGTCGGTGCGCATTCCGTGCGCGTTCAACGGCTGCGCGTCGCTGCGCCCCACGGTGGGGCGCTATCCGCAGCAAGGCATTGCGCCGATCTCGCACACGCGCGACACCGCAGGGCCGATGGCGCAATCGATGGCCGACGTGGCGCTGCTCGACAGCATCATTGCCGGCGGCGCTCCGCTGAAGCCGGCCGATCTGAAGCGGGTGCGGCTCGGCGTGGTGCCCGCCTTCCAGGCCGGCCTCGACACCGACACGCGCGCCGCCACCGACGCCGCTTTCGCGAAACTGCGCGCGGCCGGCGCCACGCTGGTGGACGTGGACATGCCGGGGCTGATGGAGCTCAACGGCGCGGTCGGCTTCCCGCTCGCGCTCTACGAGGCGTACGACGACATGGCGGCCTACCTCGCGAAGTACCGCACGGGCATCGACATCGCGCAGCTCACGGCCGGCATTGCGAGCCCCGACGTCAAGGGGACCTTCGAGGCCTTCGTTGTCCCGCGCAAGCTGCCCGTAGCCAACGGCGTGGTCGACGCCAGGCCGGCCTACGAGCACGCGATGCACGTCGCTCGCCCCGCGCTGCGCAAGCTCTACCGCGACACCTTCGCGAAGCACAGGCTCGATGCGCTGGTGTTCCCGACGGTGCCCGGCGTGGCGCTGGCCGCGGCGCCCGAAGCCAGCAGCCCCGAGAACTTCGGCGCGCTGATCCGGAACACCGACCCCGGCAGCAACGCCGGCATTCCGGGCGTGCAACTGCCCTCCGGCCTTGGCGCCACCAGCGGCCTGCCCGTGGGCCTGGAGCTGGACGGGCCGGCCGGCAGCGACCGCAGGCTGCTGGCCGTGGGCCTCGCGGTGGAAAAAGTACTGGGCCGCCTGCCGGCGCCGAAGTAAGCGCGCCGGGTCAGCGCGCGGGCGGCGCCACCCAGCCTGCCAGCGCCGAGCGGCGCTCGATGCCCAGCTTGTCGAAGATGCGCCGCAGGTAGGTCCGCACGGTCGGCACGCCCACTGCGAGGCGACGCGCGATCTCCTTGTCGGTGAGCCCTTCGCGCACGCAGCGGGCCACTTCCTGCTCGCGTGCGCTGAGCAAAGTCCATGCGGCGGGCGCGGGCACTGCCGCGGCCGAAGCCGCCGCGCGCTGCGCCCGTTGCAGGGCGCCCGCGAACGCCGGCTCGATCAGGTCCAGCAGCGCCTTCTCGTGATCGCCGAAATCGCCGCGGCCCTTGCGGCGCCAGATGCGCAGGTCGCCCAGTGCGCGCCCGCCCTCGAAGGCGTGCAGGTTCATGCCCCAGTGCAGCCCGTCGCGCGCGAGAAAGTCGTTGAAGAAGGGGGTGCGCATCAGTTCGCGCTGCGGCATCACCTCCGTCACGCGCGTGGCGCGGCGGCGCGACTGCAGCACGAAGGTGATCGGGTCGTGGTGCTGATGCCACTGCGCGTAGCGGTCGAGGTTGGCAGGGTCCATGTGCAGCGCCACGCGCGCGCCGAAGTTGCCGCTCCCGGCATCCCACACGAAGGAGGCGAACTGGTCCGCGTGCAGCAGGTCGAGCAGGGCCCGGCCCAGATGCTCGCGAATCTCCCGTTCGCCGTGGTCGTCTTCCGCCAGCAGCGCGAAAACGCCGCGCAGGGCGTGCTGTTCAGTGCCTGTGAGGTACATCGCCGGTTTTCTCGATGGGGTCGTTGCAACGCTAGGGTCTGTCATCAATCAAACGCCCTCGCGCTGGCCCCGCCATGCGGTGGATGTGCGGAGGGCGGCGCTGCCCATGGCCACCCATGGGCAAGCCGGCCGACAAAGCAGACGCCGTATGGCGGGGCCAGCCCGGAGGGAACCCCGCGAGGGCGTTTGATTGATGACAGACCCTAGCGTCCAGCAAGCGCCGCGCCAAGGGTGAATGCCCGCAGGAACCCCGCGCGGCAGCGCAAACGCGCCCGATCGACCGGTTTCGGGGCTTGCCCTGTCGGCACCCGGGCCGCGAGGTGTTCCAATAGCGGTCTCCATGAGCGCCATCGATCCCACCACCGGACCTTGCCCCTGCGGCCGCACCGACCGCCGCGACAAGCCCATCGGCTACGCCCTGTGCTGCGGCCGCTACCTCGACGATTTCCAGAATACGCCCGCGCCCGACGCCGAATCGCTGATGCGCTCGCGCTATTCGGCCTTCGTGCTGGAGCGCGGCGACTACCTGCTCGCCACCTGGCATGCGTCGAAGCGGCCGGCCTCGATCGAGTTCGAGCCGGGCGTCAAATGGCTGGGGCTGGACATCCGCTCGCGCTCGGTGCTCGACGCGGACCATGCCGAGATCGAATTCGTCGCGCGCCAGCGCAGCGCGGCCACGGGCGCCGCCACGCGCCTGCACGAGCGCAGCCGCTTCGTGCGCGAGGACGGGCGCTGGTACTACCTGGACGGCGACCTGCAGCAGCCCCTGGGTTGACGCGCCGGGCGCAGGCCCGCACAATCGGCCCCGCTCCGGGGTGTACGCATGTGGCGTGCTGAGATGGCAAAGCAGCCGACCCGCGAACTTGATCCGGGTCATACCGGCGTAAGAAGAGCTGCACTCCCTGGCTTCGGTCCGTCACTCCCCCTTCCGTGACGGGTTTCTCCAAAGCCCACCGAGCGATTGCGGAGCACCCTTTCCTCAACAAGGAGTGCCTGCCATGAATGCCCCCGACAAGTTCACCTCGCTGCTTTCGCTCACGCGCGAGCCCTTTCCCGCGTCGCACAAGTGCCTGATCTCGGGCAGCCGGCCCGACCTGAACGTGCCCGTGCGCGACGTGCTGCTGACCAACGGCGAGACCGTATCGCTCTACGACACCTCCGGCCCGTACACCGATGCCAAGGTCGAGATCGACGTGCGCCGCGGCCTGCCTGGCGTGCGCGATGCATGGATCGCCGAGCGCAACGACACCGAGATCTACGAAGGCCGTTCGCACCAGGCGCTCGACGAAGGCCTGAAGCATGCGCATGACCACGACGCCCAGCGCCTGGCCGAACTGCGCGCCGGAGCTTCCGCATTGCAGCGCACGCCGCGCCGCGCCAAGTCGGGTGCCAATGTCACGCAGATGCACTACGCGCGCCGCGGCATCGTCACGCTCGAGATGGAATACGTGGCATTGCGCGAGAACGGCAAGCGCGAGTGGATGGCCGAATACCTCGCCAACGAGGCGCGCGCGAAGCGCGTGGCCGGCAACCCGATGGGCGCGCAGATTCCGCGCATCATCACGCCCGAGTTCGTGCGCGACGAGGTGGCGCGCGGCCGCGCCATCATTCCGGCCAACATCAACCACCCCGAAGTCGAGCCGATGGCCATCGGCCGCAACTTCAAGGTCAAGATCAACGCCAACATCGGCAACTCCGCCGTCACGTCGAGCATCGAGGAAGAGGTCGAGAAGCTCGTGTGGGCGATCCGCTGGGGCGCCGACAACGTGATGGATCTTTCGACCGGCAAGAACATCCACACCACGCGCGACTGGATCGTGCGCAACTCGCCGGTGCCCATCGGCACCGTGCCGATCTACCAGGCGCTCGAGAAGGTGGGCGGCGTGGCCGAGGACCTGACCTGGGAGATCTTCCGCGACACGCTGATCGAGCAGGCGGAGCAGGGCATCGACTACTTCACCATCCACGCGGGCGTGCGGCTGCCATTCATCCACCTGACGGCCGACCGCATGACCGGCATCGTCTCGCGCGGCGGTTCGATCATGGCCAAGTGGTGCATCGCGCACCACAAGGAGAGCTTCCTGTACGAGCGCTTCGAGGACATCTGCGACATCATGAAGGCGTACGACGTGAGCTTCTCGCTGGGCGACGGCCTGCGGCCGGGCTCGGGCGCCGATGCCAACGACGAAGCGCAGTTCGCCGAGCTGCGCACGCTGGGCGAGCTCACGCAGGTCGCATGGAAGCACGACGTGCAGACCATGATCGAAGGCCCGGGCCACGTGCCGATGCACATGATCCAGGCCAACATGGACGAGCAGATCAAGCATTGCCACGAGGCGCCGTTCTATACGCTCGGCCCGCTGACCATCGACATCGCGCCGGGCTACGACCACATCTCGAGCGCCATCGGCGCCGCGATGATCGGCTGGGCCGGCACCGCGATGCTTTGCTACGTGACGCCCAAGGAACACCTGGGCCTGCCCGACCGCGACGACGTGAAGCAGGGGATCATTGCGTACAAGATCGCCGCGCATGCGGCCGACGTGGCAAAGGGCCATCCGGGCGCACGCTCGCGCGACGACGCGCTGAGCAAGGCGCGCTTCGAGTTCCGCTGGCAGGACCAGTTCAACCTGGGCCTCGATCCGGACACGGCGCGCGAATTCCATGACGAGACGCTGCCGAAGGACTCCAGCAAGGTCGCTCACTTCTGCTCGATGTGCGGCCCGAAGTTCTGCTCGATGAAGATCACGCAGGAGGTCCGAGAGTACGCCGCGAAGAAGGGCGTGGCCGAGGCCGAGGCCCTGGCCGACGGGATGGAGCAGAAGTCCAGGGAATTCATGGCGGGCGGGGGCGAAATCTACATCCCGATCAAGCCGGCGGCCTGAGCGCGCCCGGGGTCGTTGCTACCATGGGGAACTCCCCCGAACCCTGCAGCGCAATGACCCTCTTCCCCTTCTCCGCAGTTCTCTTCGACTGCGACGGCGTTCTCGTCGATTCCGAACCCATCACCAACCGCGTGCTCGCCGAAATGCTCGGCGAACTCGGTTGGCACATCACCACCGAAGAGTCGATGAACACCTTCACCGGCAAGGCCGTGAAGGACGAAGCCGCCCTCATCGAATCGAAGACGGGCTTCGCCATCACCGCCGAGTGGCTGAAGGCGTTCCGGGCGCGCCGCAACGAAGCCCTCGAACGCACTCTCACGGCGATACCCAACGCCCCTGCGGCCATCCGGGACATCCATGCAAGGCTCAAGGGCCGCATTGCCTGTGCCTCGGGTGCCGACCGCCACAAGGTCGAGCTGCAGCTGGCCAAGGTCGGCCTGCTCGACTGTTTCGAGGGCCGCATCTTCAGCGGCCACGAGATGCCGCGCTCCAAGCCGCATCCCGATGTCTACCTCGCCGCCGCTGAAGCCCTCGGGGTCGATCCGAAGCGCTGCGCCATCGTCGAAGACACCGTCACCGGTGCGATGGCGGGCGTGGCCGCCGGTGCCACGGTGTTCGGCTACAGCACGGGCGAATCGGGCCACAGCGGCCCCGGCCCGTTGCTGAGCGTGGGCGCGGTCAAGGTGTTCAGCGACATGGCCGAACTGCCGGCGCTGCTTTCGGGCTATGGCCTGCAGGCGGCCTGAGTTTCTGGTGGAATGAAGGGCATGAATTCCGAATACAAGACCGAGCAGCCCGATCGCAGCGAAATCGATGCACTCAGCGGCCCCGCCGTGGTCGAGTTCGGCACCAACTGGTGCGGCATCTGCAAGGCCGCGCAGCCGAACATCGCCGAGGCCTTTGCCAAGTACCCGGGCGTGCGCCGCATCAAGGTGGAAGACGGAAGCGGCCGCCCGCTGGGCCGCTCGTTCAACGTGCGGCTCTGGCCCACGCTGGTGTTCATGCGTGACGGCAAGGAAGTCGCGAAGCTGGTGCGTCCGGAAGACAGCCAGTCGATTGCCGACGCGCTCGCGCTGATCGACGCCCCGGCCACCTGAGCACGGCAGGGGCCGCCTACAGCCCCTGCTGCCGGAAGTCGCGCGGCGCGTGCCCTGTCCATTGCAGGAATGCGCGCGAAAAACTCTTCTCGTTGCGAAACCCCACCGCCAGCGCCACCTGCTTGATGGGGCGCGTCGTGCGCCGCAACTGTTCCACGGCGACCTCGTGGCGCACCTCGTTCTTGAGCACCTGCAGCGACGTGCCTTCCTCGTGCAGCTGCCGGTGCAGCGTGCGGCTCGACACGTTGAGCAGCGCAGCCAGCGCCTCGGCCGTGGTGGCCTCGCTCGCACGCGAACGCAGCAGCTCGCGCACGCGCTGGCCCAGCAGGCGGTCGCGCCGGTACTGCAGGATGGTCAGTGGCAGCGCCCGCTTGAGCATGGTGCGCAGCGCGCGTTCGTCGCGCTGCAGCGGCAGGGCGAGGTAGCGTTCGTCGAAGCTGATGCCGGCCTTGGGCGCGTCGAAGCGAACCTCGGGCGTGAACATCGGCGCGTAGGCGTCGCGGTGCGGCGGCGCGGCAAATGGAAAGGTCGCGCTGCGCAGCGAGATGCGCGAGTCGATGGCCCAGCACATGTAGCCGTGCATGAAGCGCAGGCTGGTCACGAGGCAGAACTCGCGGAAGGCATCGTCGAGCGGGCGGTTCTCGGTGATGCGCAAGGTGGCCACGCCGCCCGCCACCTCGAGCGCCAGGCCGATGTCCTCGGTCAGCAGCCGGTGGTGGCGGCACCAGCGCTTGATGGCCACGCCCAGGTCGGGCGAGGTCAGCGAGGCACGGCACAGCATGCCGTAGCTGCCCCAGGGCAGGCGCCGCGAGAACCAGCCCAGCGCCTCGTCGTCGAGCTCCTGCATGGCATGGCCCGACAGCGCCTCGAACTGCGCGGCCGTGACCCGCGCGCCCGGGCGGGCCAGATCGCGCGGCGTGATCTGTGCCGCTTTCAGGGCCTCGGCCGGGTCTTTGCCGTAGCGCTCGTAGCCCTGCACGATGGCTCGCACGAAGGCCATCGGCGTGACGGCGCGGGCAGGTCTCAGGAAGGACGGGGACGACATGGATATGCGGATCGGGCGTGGCGCAATTTGCAACCATTGTGGCGCCAATTGCGAAACAGCGAGGCGTAAGCTGCGATCTTTCGCAAGCGCCATCCAGCGCGGGTAGCACTGCGCAGACCCTTCAGAGGAGACAAGACACATGCACGATCCCGGCCTGAACTTCGACCTGGGCGAGGACATCGACTCGCTGCGCAGCGCGATCCAGGACTTCGCCGCCCACGAGATCGCACCCCGCGCCGCCGCCATCGACCGCGACAACCTGTTCCCGCACGACCTCTGGCAGAAGCTCGGCGAGCTCGGCCTGCACGGCATGACGGTGAAGGAAGAGTACGGCGGCACCGAGCTGGGCTACCTGGCGCACATCGTGGCCATGGAAGAAGTCTCGCGCGCCTCGGCTTCGGTGGGCCTGTCGTACGGCGCGCACTCCAACCTGTGCGTGAACCAGATCCACCGCAACGGCAGCGAGGCGCAGAAGAAAAAGTACCTGCCCAAGCTGGTGAGCGGCGAGCACGTCGGCGCGCTGGCCATGAGCGAGCCCAACGCCGGCTCCGACGTGGTGAGCATGAAGCTCAAGGCCGAGAAGAAAAACGGCTACTACGTGCTCAACGGCGGCAAGATGTGGATCACCAACGGCGGCGACGCCGACACGCTGGTCATCTACGCCAAGACCGAACCCGAGATGGGCGCGCGCGGCATGACGGCCTTCATCGTCGAAAAGAACTTCAAAGGTTTTTCGGCCGGCACCAAGCTCGACAAGCTCGGCATGCGCGGCTCCAACACCTTCCCGCTGTTCTTCGACAACTGCGAAGTGCCCGAAGAGAACGTGCTCGGCGGCGAAGGCATGGGCGCGAAGGTGCTGATGAGCGGCCTCGACTACGAACGCGCCGTGCTCTCGGGCGGCCCGCTGGGCATCATGGCGGCGTGCATGGACGCGGTGCTGCCTTTCATCCACGAGCGCAAGCAGTTCGGCCAGAGCATCGGCGAGTTCCAGCTCATGCAGGGCAAGCTGGCCGACATGTACTCGACCTGGCAGGCCACGCGCGCCTACGTGTACGCCGTGGGCAAGGCCTGCGACCGCAACGACCATGCGCGCACCTTCCGCAAGGACGCGGCCGGCGCCATCCTGTACTCGGCCGAGAAGGCCACGTGGATGGCCGGCGAGGCGATCCAGGCGCTGGGCGGCGTGGGATACACGAAGGAGTTTCCGGTGGAACGGCTGTGGCGCGATGCCAAGCTGTACGAGATCGGGGCCGGCACCAGCGAGATCCGACGCATGCTGATCGGGCGCGAGCTGTTTTCGGAAACGGCCTAGGATGTTTTTCTCCCTCCCACTCTGGGGGAGGGCGGGGG
>NZ_JBGLYN010000110.1:0-11904 GCF_047304045.1 Variovorax sp. Varisp85 | reverse complement strand
GGGCACGTGTCCTGGCAACAGCGTGAGGCGCGGCTCTGTCCGGCGCTGGTGGCGCGCGACGGTGACGGCGCCTTACTTGGCGGGGCCGCCGCGCGCGCCGCCCGCCATCGAGCGCGGGCGGCTCAGCTGCAGGCGGGGGCCTCCGGCCGGCGGCGGCAGGCCGACATCGGGCAGCGGCTCGATCCTGGGCATGCCGCGGGCCACCACCGGCTTGACCGCGCCGCGCAGCAGCAGGGCCTGGATCGTGGAGATGCCGAGCAGCATCACCGCCTTGGCGAAGTGCTTCGCGGCCTCGTCGAGATCGGCGTCGGAGCCGGCGTTGACCGACTTCTGCGCGAAGTCGTAAAGCTCGCTGGCGCCCGAAAACACCGCCGTGCCGAGCGCGGCGAACCCCACCACGAGCAGGATCACGTCGACCACTTCGCCGACACCGAAGAAGTGCGAGCCGGCCCACACAACCAGCGTGGCGGCCACGATGGCCAGCGCGGCCGGCTCCAGCATGGCCTCGACGGTCTGGCGCGCCTCGCCGGGCAGCAGGGGCAGGGCCCTGCGCATCGCCTCGCCGACGCGCTCGGTCGTGGACATGGTGGCGGGTGACACGGAAACGGTTTCAGCCATGGTCGAGAACTTTCTATTTCAAGAAGATTTCGGCAGTGAAAGGCGGGCGCCACGGCGAATCTACCCGAACGCCGCCGCCGTGCCTGCAGGCCGGCGCCACGGCCACCGCTTATGCTCGCTGCATGGGTGAATTCGACCTGATCACACGCTACTTCAAGCGCCCCGCCACGCGTTCCCCGCTCGGCGTGGGCGACGACTGCGCATTGCTCGCGCCGGCACCGGGCATGCAGCTCGCGGTGTCCAGCGACATGCTGGTCGAGGGCCGGCACTTTCTCTCGACCGTCGATCCGGCGCGGCTGGGCCACAAGGCGCTGGCGGTGAACCTCAGCGACCTTGCGGCCTGCGGCGCGAAGCCGCTGGCCTTCACGCTCGCGCTGGCACTGCCGGGTGTCGACGAGCCCTGGCTCGAAGGCTTCTCGCGCGGCCTGTTCGCGCTGGCCGACGCGCACGGCTGCGAGCTGGTGGGCGGCGACACCACGCGCGGGCCGCTCAACATCTGCATCACGGTGTTCGGCGAGGTGCCGGCCGGCGCGGCGCTGCTGCGTTCGGGCGCGCGCGCGAGCGACGACATCTGGGTGAGCGGCACGCTGGGCGACGCGCGGCTGGCGCTCGAAGCCTTTCGCGGCACGGTCGCGCTGCCGGCCGAAGCCTTCGAATCGGCCCGCGCGCGCATGGAGCAGCCCACGCCGCGCGTGGCGCTCGGGCTGGCGCTGCGCGGGATCGCCTCGTCGGCGGTGGACGTGAGCGACGGGTTGATCGGCGACCTGGGCCACATCCTCGCCTCGAGCGGTGTGGGTGCCACGCTCGATGCCGATGCGGCGACGGCCTTGATCGCTGTGGAAGCCCCCAGCCTGAGCACCGAGATCCTGCGCACCTGCGCGCTCTCGGGCGGCGACGACTACGAACTGGTCTTCACCGCTGCGCCGTCGGCGCGCGCCGCAGTAGAGCAAGCCGGAGAAGACAGCGCCACCTGCGTCACGCGCATCGGCCGCATCGAGGCCGATGCCGGCCTGCGCATCGTCGATGCAGCCGGCGCGCCGGTGTCACAGCGCTTCGGCTCCTTCGACCACTTTGTCTGAAGGCCTGAGCCGCACGCGGCTCAGGAGCCTTGCACCATCGCCTGCATTTTTCGCTGTGCCGCATTGATCGCAGCCGATTGCCCGTTCAGCTGCTGAAGCATCTTGTTGAGCTCGGCCTGCACGGCCGGGTCGGTCACGGTGACCGTGGTGCCCGAAACCTGGATCTTCGACTTGTTCTTCTCGAGGAAGTCGCCAATGGCCAGCGCGCTGTCGAACACCGTGTCGAGCGCGGGGAACACTTCCTTGAAGGTGCCGGCCGGCGTGGTCACGGTCTTGTCGAAGGCCTTGTCGTAGACCGGCTTCAGGTCGTCGGGCTGCTTGAGCTGCGCGTGCGCGGCATCGGCCTTGGCGGTCTGCTGGTCGAGCGCGCTGCGCAGGCCGTTGAGGCCGTCCTTCGCGGCCTTGAGGTCGTCGCGGCGCGAGGTCAGGTCGGCGATGGAACGCAGCGCGCCCTTGGCCATGATCTGCGTCATGGGCTGGCTCACCGACTTGTTCATGCCTTCGTTGAAATCGGTGATCACCGCGTAGTGCTTCGCGTAGTCGCCGAAGGAGGCTTTCTCCTCCTCCGTGGGCATCGGCACGCGCAGGCCGGGCTTGTCGAGCACGCGGGTCTGCAGGAAGGCCGTGAAGGCCTTGCGCTGCTCGGCTTCCTTGTTGCCGCAGGCGACCAGTGCAAGGCCGAAGGCCATGAGGAGCGACAGGGCCCCGAGACGTCGAATGAAAGTTCTCATGGGCAGAGGCCCTCCCGCGTGTTGTGGTGGCAAAAATTATAGGGAGCGCTTCGCGACGGCGCGGTATGCGAGCCACACCGCGGCGGCCGGCGCAAGCGCGAAACCCGCGAACAGCCAGAGGGCCGCCGATTGCGCGCCTTCGACACCGCCCGGCACGGCCAGCCCCGCCGCATTCGCCACCAGTCCGGCCACGGCCGCGCCCACGGCCATGCCGTAGAGCTGCACGGTGGTGATCGAAGCGGAGGCCAGGCCTTCGTCACCTTTGGGCGCCAGCGACATCACACGCGTGATCAGGTGCGGCCAGCCGATGCCCACGCCGAGCCCCACGGCCGCCAGCGCGACGGCGATCAGCAGGGTCTCGAAACCGGCACCGAAGAATTCCTGCGACGGCAGCAGCCACGCGAGTGCCAACAGCCCCAGCGTGCAGATCACCGGGCCGGCGCGCAGCATGCGGTCGGCTCCCGCGCCACTGCGGCCCGAGGACAGCAGCGAACCCGCGCTCCAGCCGCCCGCCATCGCGGCCGCGAGGTAACCCGCCATGAGCGGCGAATGGCCGTGCAGCAGCTGCAGGAAGTACGGCACGAAGATCTCGGTTTCCGTGCCGATCAGCAGCAGCGCCACGCTCGCGTAGATGGCGCCCAGCGGCGCGCTCATCGCATACGCGCCGCGCGGCAGCACGCGCACGGCGGCGCGGCTGTCGATGCGGGTGGCCGCGAAGCCGATGGCCAGGCCCAGTGCCAGGCCGGCGGCCTGCCGGAGCAGGTCGGCCCACAAACCACTGGCTGCGATCACCAGCACCGAAGCCGCGAGCAGGCCGATCTGCAGCATCGGCACACGTGGCGGCGTGGCGGGCCGCGCGTACTTCACACCCATCTGGGGCCGCAATTGCACGAGCACCAGCAATGCCTGCGCCGCCGCCACCGGCAGCAGGAACCAGAAGGCCCAGCGCCAATGCCCGGCCTGCGCGAACAGCCCGCCCACGGCCGGCCCGCACAGCGTGGCGACGCCCCACATGCCCGACACCAGCGCCACCGCGCGCGGCCACAGCCGCTGCTCGAACACCAGCTGGATCAGCCCGTAGCTCAGCGCCGCGAGCAACCCGCCGCCCAACCCCTGCACCGCGCGCCCCGCGAGCATCCACGGCATGGCCGGCGCGAGCGCGCAGCCTGCCGAACCGGCGCCGAACACCGCCAGCGCCGCCAGGCACGCTCCGCGCGGGCCCAGCACCGCGAGCAGCCGCACCGACAGGGTTGCGCCGAGGATCGAGCCGACCACGAAGAGCGTCGTGCTCCAGGCATACCAGTCGAGCCCGCCGATCTCGCGCACCACCGACGGCAGCACCGTGGTCACGATGTGCACGTTGACGGCGTGCAGCGCGACGCCGCCGGTCAGCGCGAGCGCGCGCCAGCCGTTGCGGCCACTGAACAGCTCGCTCCATGCGGCGATGGGAGGTGGGGAGCGCAGCGCGGAGGAGGAGGAGGAGGACATGGCAAGCAACGAAGTCGGAAAGAAGCCCGGATGCTAGGTGCGCACGGCCAATTAAACAAGCTATTGCTTTGATAAATAAAAACTGCGCCGAACCGGTGCCGGCCCGGATGCGCGACACTCCTGCCCCGATGCAAGCCGCTTCTTCTTCCTCCACGACCACCACCTCCGGCGCCATGCCCCAACCCTCGATGCGCCGCGCCACGCTGCGCTTTCTGCTCTCGCATCCCGCGCACTTCATCGCGCTGGGCTTCGGCTCCGGCCTGCCGCGCATCGCGCCGGGCACCGTGGGCACTCTGTGGGCCTGGGCGGCGTTCTCGGTGATGCAGCTGTGGTTCACGCCGGCCACCATCGGCTGGATCATCGCGGCCTCGCTGCCCATCGGCTGGTGGGCCTGCACCGTGACTGCGCGCGACATGAACGTGGCCGACCCCGGCGCCGTGGTGTGGGACGAGGTGATCGCCTTCTGGATCGTGCTCTGGCTGGTGACGCCGGCCGGCCTCCTCGCGCAGGCCGTCGCCTTCGCGCTGTTCCGTTATTTCGATGCCGCCAAGCCCGGCCCGGTGGCCTGGGCCGATGCGCTGTTCAAGCAGCGCGACGCGGCGCAGGTGCGCTGGTGGCACGCGGGCTTCGGCATCATCCTCGACGACCTGGTGGCGGCGTTCTGCACGCTGCTGGTCATTGCACTCTGGCGCGCATGGTGAACCCGATGGACTCTTCCTCTTCTTCTTCGACGTTGCCGACGCTCGCGGACCACGACACGCCCGCGCTGGTCGTGGCGCTGGCCGGCCTGCTGCAGAAAAAAGGCTGGATGCTGGCCACCGCCGAAAGCTGCACGGGCGGGCTGATCGGCGCGGCCTGCACCGAGCTGGCCGGTTCCAGCGCGTGGTTCGAGCGCGGCTTCATCACCTATTCGAACGAGGCCAAGACCGAGCTGCTGGGCGTGGACGCGGCGGTGATCGCGGCGCACGGCGCGGTCAGCGAGCCGGTGGCGCGCGCGATGGCCGCGGGCGCGATCGCGCATTCGCCGCCGTCGCGCGTGGCGCTGGCCGTGACCGGTGTGGCAGGGCCGACCGGCGGCACGCCCGACAAGCCGGTGGGCACGGTGTGGTTCGGCTGGTCGGTCGATGGCGACGTGCGCACCGAGCGCCGCCGCTTCGACGGCGACCGCGCCACGGTGCGCGCGGCCACGGTGCGGTACGCACTGCAGACGCTGGTCGAGTTGCTCGGCCGCTGACCCGATTTTTCACAAACCCGAGAGGACTCATGACAGCAGCCACCAACGCCCAGACCATCGAGCGCTTCTACAGCGCCTTCGCGAAGCTCGACGGCGCCGCCATGAAGGCCTGCTACGCAAGCGATGCGGTGTTCGACGACGAGGCCTTCTCGCTGCGCGGGCAGCGCGAGGTGGGCGGCATGTGGCGCATGCTGACCTCGGCCACGAAGGCCAAGGGCGCCGACGTGTGGCGCCTGAGCTGGCGCGACGTGAAGGCCGACGACACCAGCGGCAGCGCCCACTGGGATGCGCACTACCGCTTCGGCGCCACCGGCCGCCTCGTCGACAACAGCATCGACGCGCACTTCACCTTCACGCCCGAGGGGCTGATCGCGACGCACCGCGACAGCTTCCCGTTCTGGACCTGGTCGCGCCAGGCGCTCGGCACGCCGGGCCTGCTGCTGGGCTGGACGCCCATGCTGCGCAACAAGGTGCGTGCCACCGCCGCGGCCAATCTCGCTACTTTTCTTGCACGCCAGCCATGAGCCACAACACCGCCATCGCCTTTTCCAACAACGAAGCGCAGCACCGCTACGAGGCCGTGCTCGACGGCAAGCTCGCCGCCTACGCCGAATACAACCTGCTGACCGACGCGATCATGTTCACGCACACCGAGGTGCTGCCGGAGCACGAAGGCAAGGGCGTGGGCTCGGGCATCGCGAGGCACGTGCTCGACGAGGCGCGCGAGAAGGGGCTGCATGTGATCCCGGTGTGCCAGTTCATCGCGGGCTACATCCGCAAGCACCGCGAGTACGCCGACCTCGTACGGCCGGACATCCAGCGCGCCTTCAAGATCTGAACGGGGCTCGCTCCCGGGCTGCACTGTTTGTGTTCCGGGAGTTCTTGTTCAGCGCGCGTGCGCAGGGCACCGGGTGCTCTGAACGATCGCGCCCCGAAGAGGACGCCCCGTCAAAAGCCCCAGGTCATTCACCGTGGCATTTCTTGTACTTCTTGCCGCTGCCGCAAGGACACGGATCGTTGCGCCCGGGCGTGGCTTCCTTGCGGATGGTCTCGGCTTTAGGGCCCAGGCTCTTCCAGAGCTGGCGCAGGTCGTACACGGCCCAGATGGCGGCGCCGAAATCGTCGAGCCGCTGCTGGCTCACGCTGGGCGGGGCGTCGTCACTGTACATCGACAACGTGGGCTTGGCGGTGTCGTCCTCGGTCAGGGCGACGATGTTGTCGAGCGCGTCGTCGAGCATGCGCGCGGCGTCCTTGTCGCGCGGCGTGGCCCAGTCTTCGGGCCAGTTCTCGACCGCGTACATGAAGCCCAGCGCCCAGACCTGCGCGAAGGACGGAATGGCTTCTCCGGCGACTTCGGCGCGTTCTTCCTCGGGCAGCGAGGCAATGGCGCCGCGGGTGTCGAGCACCTCGGGCTGCCAGCTGCGTTCGTCGTCGAGGGTTTCGACCGGGGCGTCGAGGCCCTCCTCGATCTCGATCCAGCGGCGCTTCCAGTTCCAGACGAACTCCATGTGCTGCGCCGAGGAGAAGCTGTCGCCCAGCAGCACGGGCCAGTATTCGGAGGGCATGATGGGCCGGCGGGTGCAGATCAGCGCGGCCATGAAGCCTTCGCAGAACTCCCACTGGGGGATTTCCTCGTCGTGCTCGCGCATGGCGTCGAGCGCCTGGTCGAGAGCGTCGAAATCGTCGGGGCCGAGGGGTGTACGGGCTGCGGAGGGGGCCTCGGAAGGCGAAATGGAGTCGGGAATGGTCGTCATGGCAAGTTCGGGGCAGCCCTCTATGATGCAGCAGGCTCCGGTCGAGACTACTTCTATGCCCACGATTATTCCGTTTCCGGCGCGCTACAGCGCCTTCGCCCTGTGCGTGGCCGGTCTGGCGGCCTGCCTGGCGTTCGTGCTGGTGTCGCCGCACCTGTGGCTGGCCTGGACCGGTGTGGCCGTGTTCGCGGTGCTCACGGGTACCGGCGTGCACGACCTGCGGCAGGCGCGCCACGCGATCCTGCGCAACTACCCGGTCATCGGCCACCTGCGCTTTCTGCTGGAATTCATCCGCCCCGAGATGCGGCAGTACTTCATCGAGAGCGACTCCGAAGCCGCGCCGTTCTCGCGCGCCCAGCGCTCGCTGGTGTACCAGCGCGCCAAGGGCGACCCGGACAACCGGCCCTTCGGCACCCAGCTGAACGTGACCATCGCGGGCTATGAGTGGATCAACCATTCGATGCAGCCCACGAAGCTCGCGAACCACGACTTCCGCATCGTGATCGGCGGCACGCCGCAGCCGGTCGGCGCCAATCCGGAGCAGCTCTGTACACAGCCCTATAGCGCCAGTGTGTTCAACATCTCCGCCATGAGCTTCGGCGCGCTGTCGGCCAATGCGATCCTCGCGCTCAACAAGGGCGCGCAGATGGGCGGCTTTGCGCACGACACCGGCGAGGGCTCGATCTCGCAGCACCACCGCGTGCATGGCGGCGACCTGATCTGGGAAATCGGCTCGGGCTACTTCGGCTGCCGCAACGACGACGGCAGCTTCAACGAGGAACGCTTCACCGCCAACGCGCGCGACCCGCAGGTGAAGATGATCGAGATCAAGCTGAGCCAGGGCGCCAAGCCCGGGCACGGCGGCGTGCTGCCCGCCCCCAAGGTCACACCCGAGATTGCGGCGGCGCGGGGTGTGCCGGTGGGCGTGGATTGCATCTCGCCTTCTTCGCACAGCGCGTTCTCCACGCCGACCGAGATGATGCATTTCATCGCCCGGCTGCGCGAGCTGTCGGGCGGCAAGCCGACCGGCTTCAAGTTCTGCCTGGGCCACCCTTGGGAATGGTTCGGCATCGTCAAGGCGATGCAGGCCACCGGCATCACGCCCGACTTCATCGTGGTCGACGGCGCAGAGGGCGGCACCGGGGCGGCACCGGTCGAATTCAGCGACCACGTGGGCGCGCCACTGCAGGAAGGCCTGCTGCTGGTGCACAACACGCTGATCGGTGTGAACCTGCGCCACCGCATCAAGATCGGCTGCGCCGCCAAGGTGATCACCGCCTTCGACGTGGCCCGCATGATGGCGCTGGGCGCCGACTGGTGCAACGCGGCGCGCGGCTTCATGATGGCGCTGGGCTGCATCCAGGCACAGAGCTGCCACACCGGCCATTGCCCCACGGGCGTGACCACGCAGGACCCGCTGCGCCAGCAGGCGCTGGTGGTGCCCACCAAGGCCGACCGGGTGCGCAACTTCCACCGCAGCACGCTGCATGCGCTGCAGGAGCTGGTGCAGGCTGCGGGCCTCGACCATCCACAGCAGATCACCGCGCACCACATCGTGCGCCGCATCTCCGACACCGAGGTGCGCCTGTTGAGCAACCTGGTGATGCAGGTGCAGCCGGGCGCCCTGCTCGGCCCGCTCGACGAGCAGCACAATGTTTTCCGAACCTACTGGCCGCTGGCCAGCGCAGAGAGCTTCCAACCCGTGACGCAGGCCCCGCACGGGCTGGTGGCGGGCTTCGCACTGGCCGCATGAATCCTTTGAGACGAGGCGCCAATGGGCGCCTGCAATCGCGCAAGGGCGCAGCTTCGGCGCCCGCTCCCCTCGACGCGCTCCTGCCGAACCCGCCGGCACCCGGCGACTACGCGGAGTTCCTGCGCACCACCCTGCCGCGGCAGGAGAAGAACGTGGCGAGCCACCGCTTCGGCAGCGAACGCGTGTGGCTCAAGAAGGCCGGGCCCCGGCACGGCAAATGGGGCTATCGCGTGATGGCGGCCGTCGCGCGCATGGCGGGGCTGGACATCATCAAGCCGGTGCCCAACCCGGGCGGCGAGGCGGCCATCGCGACCGAGGCTCGGCGGCTCAAGCAGCTCGCGGCCGCGGGCCTGCGCGTGCCGGTGGTGCTGGCGCAGCAGCCGGATGGCCTGCTGATCTCGGACCTGGGCGAAAGCGGCCGCGCGACGGTCGTGCTGCAGGAGCGGCTCGACCAGGCCGCCGCCGCCGGCCCAGCCGCGCTGCTGGCCGTGTGGCGCGAAGGCCTTGCCGCGATTGCCGCCGTGCACATGCGCGGCCAGCACCTGAGCCAGGCCTTCGACCGCAACCTCGTGCAGTGCCCCGACGGCGTGATCGGCTACATCGACTTCGAGGACGACCCGGCCGAGGTCATGACGCTGGCCGAATGCCAGGCGCGCGACTGGCTGAGCTACCTGCACTCCACGGCCATGATGCTGGAAGCCGCCGCGCCGCAGGCCGCGGGGCAGCACTGGCATGCGGCGCTGGCCGGCGTGAACGAAGAGGTGCGCGAGCGCATCGCGAATGCAGCCCGGCGCATGAAGTGGGCGCAGAAGCTGCCGGCGAGCCGGCGATGGGGAAGGGATACGCAGCGGGTGCGGGCGGTGGCGCGGTTGCTGGGGCAGTGGCACCTGGCGCCGCCCGCGCTCCCGAACTAAGGTGCGAACGCCGCCTGCACCGCCACACCGCGCAGTGCCAGCCGCTTCTTCATCGACAGCACCGCCCGGTCCTTGCTCAGCAGCAGTGCGCCGTGCGCCACGGCCAGGTCGATGAACACCTGGTCGTCGGGGTCGCTGCACACGCAGGGCGCGCGCGGCGGAGTGCCTTCCACCATCCGCACCCGCGCATCGAAATCGGCCAGCACCGCCGGCGCTTCCAGCCCGCGCTGCGCCATGCGCCGGGCGATCAGCGGGTAGCCCAGCACGCGTTCGAGCTCGGTGCGCATGGCGGCCGAGGCCAGCCAGTGCAGTTCGCCTGCGGCAAGCCGCACGGTCAGCGGTCCCCAGGCGGGATCTTCGAAGACCAGCAGGTCGAGCGCGATGTTGGTGTCGATGACGACGGGGCCGGATTCTGTCAGGGTCATGGAATGTGCGGGGGAATATCGCCGATGTTGCACCATGCAGGGCCGGAGTCAGGCCCTTGTCGGCCCGCCCGGCGAAAATGGGCCGTTGCCTGCCCACCCCCGCCCTTCCTTCATGAAACGTCTCCCGCTGCTCTGTCTCGTCGTGCTCGCGTCCACAGGAGTGCGGGCCGAGTGGCTGACCCTGTCGGGCACGCCCGGCGATGCCGCCAGCAGCTACGTGCAGGTGGAGCCGACCAGCGTCGAGGTGGAAGGATCGAACCGGCTCGTGAGCCTGCGCATGAGCCTGCCGGAGGACCGCACGGAACGCGAGGGCATCCGGTTCCGCTCTTTCCAGGCCCGTACCAAGGTCGATTGCGAGACCCGCAGCGCGCGCTACGTGAGCACCACCTACTTCGGCCATCCGGACTTCGTCGGCGAGCCCGTCGCGGTGAGGCATTTCGAAGAGGACGACATCCATCCCCTGACGCTGGCCGGCGCGCGCGATATCGTCATGCGCACAGTCAACGCGGCCTGCGCCGTCCGGCCCAAGGAAGCCGCCAGGGAGCAGCCGCGGCCCGAAGGCGCGCTACTTCCGCGCTGAGCCCGCGACCATATCGAAGCGGAACAGCCGGCACTCGATCGGCCCGTTCCACATCGGCACGCGGCGCGACTCCTTCAGCCGCATCTGCCTGGGCAGCTTCAGGTCGGGCGTCAGCACCCAGGCGGTCCAGCCGGCGTAGTTCTTCTTCCAGTGGGTGGCGAGTTGCGGGAAGAACTCGCCGCCGTCGCCCCCCTCGCCCTGCGCGGTCTGCGCCGATTCGCGCGCGCCGGAACGGCCGGTGCCGGCCACGCCGCCCACTTCGATGCGCTCGCCGTACGGCGGGTTGAGCACGATCACGCCGCCTTCGGCCGGGGGCATGCGCTGCAAGGCATCGCCGCCGCGGAACTCGACCGCTTGCGCCACACCGGCGCGCTCGGCATTGCGTTCGGCGAAGTCGACCATGCGGTGCGACACGTCGGAGCCGAAGATCGCCACGCTGCCTTCGCGCACGGTGGTCTCGGCTTCCTGCCGGATCGCGTTCCAGACATGCGCCTGGAACGGCAGCAGTTTCTCGAACCCGAAGCGCCGCAGCGACCCGGCCGCGATGCCGCGCGCGATCTGCGCCGCCTCGATGGCGATGGTGCCGCTGCCGCAGCAGGGGTCGTACAGCGGCTGCGTGGACACTTCGCCGGTCTCGGGGTTCCACCAGCCGCTGGCGGCCAGCATGGCGGCGGCCAGGGTTTCCTTCAGCGGGGCGTCGCCCTTGTCCTGGCGCCAGCCGCGCTTGAACAGCGGCTCGCCCGAGGTGTCGATGTACAGCGTGCAGGTGTCGGTGGTCAGGTGCGCGAACACGCGGCAGTCGGGCCACTGGGTCTCGATGCTCGGGCGCACGCCGTTCGCCTTGGCGCGGAAGCGGTCGGCAATGGCGTCCTTGATGCGCAGGGTGGCGAAGTTCAGGCTCTGCAGCGGGCTGTGCTGGGCAGTGGTCTCGATCTTGAAGGTCTGCTTCGGCGTGAACCAGATCTCCCAGGCCACGCCGTTGGCGATGGCGTAGAGGTCGTTCTCGTTGCGGTAGGGCGCGTGGGCCAGCTCGACCAGCACGCGCTGCGCGAGCCGGCTGTGCAGGTTGAGCTTCAGGGCGTCGCGCCAGTCGGCGCGCACCCGCACGCCGCCGCGCAGCGTGAGCAGGTCTTGCCCGGCGCGGCCGGTCAGGGCGTGCACCTCCTGGGCGAGGAATTCCTCGACGCCGGCGGCGCAAGGCAGGAAAAGAGAGAGATCGTTCACAAAAAATTGGCCATCGGGAAGCCCGACTAGGGGACTCCATTGTCGCCGCGTCACGCACCTTCTCTATATAGTCGATTTGCCGATGACTCCCACCCCCGCATCCC
>NZ_JBGLYN010000010.1:0-106162 GCF_047304045.1 Variovorax sp. Varisp85 | reverse complement strand
CCCCAAGGCGGCCCGCGCCTCCCCCTCGGGGGTGGAGTTACACGTAGCGAAGCGAAGTGAAAAGCCGGGGCTCTCGGTTCGTCAATCGAGCTTCACGCCGGCCGTCTTGATGATGTTGCCCCAGCGCTCGCTCTCCGCGCGAGACAGCTTGTAGAAGTCCTGCGGCGTCCCCGGCAGCGCCTCGAAGCCGAAGTCCGCGAACAGCTTCACCACCTTCGGCGCCTTCATCGCCTTGTGCAGTTCGGCGTTGAGCCGCGCCACCGCTTCCGGCGGCATGCCGGCCGGACCGATCAGGCCGTGGAAGGCATAGGCGTTGACGTCGGGAAAGCCGGCCTCGACGAAGGTCGGCACCTCGGGCAGGGCTCCCGCGCGCTGCGGCAGCGCAATGGCCAGCACCCGCACCTTGCCCGACTTGATGATCGGCAGGCCCGAGGCCAAGTCCAGCATCATCGTCGGCACCTGGCCGCCCATCACGTCGGTCATGGCCGGCGCGGCGCCCTTGTACGGCACGTGCGTGATGCTCAGGCCGGCCTTCTGCTTGAAGAGTTCCATCGCCATGTGGTGCGGCGAGCCGTTGCCGGGCGAGGCGTAGCTCACCTTGTCGGGGTTGGCCTTCACGTAGCGCACGAACTCCGCCACGTTCTTCGCGGGAAAGTCGGGGTGCACCACCAGCGCCACCGGAAAGCGGCCGATGGTGCCGATGTAGGTGAAGTCGCTCGCGGGCTTGTAGGGCAGCTTGGCGAACATGTGCTCGTTGAAGAGCAGCGCGGCGTTCTCCGCCTGCATGATGGTGTAGCCGTCGGGCTTGGCCTGCATCATCACCCCCACGCCGATGTTGGTCGAGGCGCCCGGCCGGTTGTCGATGATGAGCGGCTGCCCGAGCGACGGCTGCATCGCCTCGGCCAGCGTGCGCGCGAGGTTATCGGTGCCGCCGCCGGCCACGTAGGGCACGATCCATTTGATCGGCTGGGCGGGATAGGCCGCCGGCTGCGCCGATGCGAGGCCGGCGGCCAGCGCGAAGGCCGAGGCCAGCAGGGGAAGAAAAAATCGCTTCATCGTCTCTTGTCTCCGTTGCTTGTTTTGAAATCGGTTCAGGTCATTCGCCGCGCAAGATTTGCCATAGCTCGCGGTCGCGTTCGGCGGTCCACACCACCGGGTGCTCGATGCCGCGCAGCTCGTCGTAGGCGCGCGAAACGTCGAAGGGCAGCACGTGCTGGAACACCGGCCAGTCGCCGAAGCGCGGCGTCATCGCCGCCTCGGCGCGCGCGAAGCAGCCCTTGAGCGTCTCACCCGCCGCGATGCCGGCCTTCACACTCTCCAGCAGCGTCGAGAGGAATGCCTTGGTGAGCGCGATCGCCTCGGCGCATGCGGCCTCGTCCTGCAGCACCGCGCCACGGCCTGGCACCAGCACGCGCGGCTTCAGAGCCGCCACCGCGTCGAGCGTGCCGGCCCAGTCGCCGATGTAGGCGTCGCCGGCATACACGCCGCAGCGGTTCTCGACCACGTCGCCCGAGAAGAGCACGCCGCAGTCGGGCAGCCACGCGACCGCGTCGCCGCCCGAATGGCCGCGGCCCAGCGACATCAGCCGCAGCTCGCGGCCGCCGCCCAGCGGCAGCGTGGTCTCGCGATCGAAGACCGTCGTGGGAATGGTCAGGCCCGGTATTTCCTCGACGCCCGCGAACAGGCGCGGAAAGCGGCCGACCTCCGAATCGAAATCGGCCTGGCCGCGCGTGCGTATCCAGTAGAGGGTGCCGCTGCTGGCGACGATGTCGCGCACCTCCGCGAAGGCGCTCGCGCCCATCACGCGCACTGCGTGGTAGTGCGTGAGCACGATGGTGCGGATGGGCTTGTCGGTCACCGTGCGGATGGCGGCGAGGAAGTCGCGCGCCATGCGCGGCGTGGGGCGCGTGTCGATCAGCACCACGTGCTCGTCGCCGACGACGAAGCCGCAGTTGGGATCGAAGTCGCTGATGTAGCCGTAGGCGCCGGGGCCGAGCTGCTGCAGCCGGGGCTTCTGCTCGCGGGTGTCGGAGGCGGATGCGAAGGAAACGGTCGTGGTCATGGGGTGTGGTGGTCGTCCGTTGTCGTCGTGGGTTCTTCTTCGGCTGCCGCGCGGATGCAGGCGAGCAGCGCGGCGTAGAAGCCGTCGGGGTCGGGGATGCGGGGCTCGGTGATCATGGATTGCGGTCGTTGGAGGCCAGTGCGGTGCGTACGGCGCTGGCGATGGCGTCGGGCGTGGCGTTCGCCAGCACCGCGGCGCGGTAGGCGTCGGGACGCACGAGCACGAAGCTGCCCGCGTCGCCAGCGCCGAGATGGGCCGCGAGCTTCTCGTCGGCCTGCAGCGTGGGCAGGCCGCTGTCGCCGCCCACGGCCAGCAGGCGCAGCGGCAAGGAGGCCGTGGCGTCGAGCGCCGCCATCGCCTGCCCGCGCGTCGGCGCGAACCACAGGCCGATGCAATGCGTGCCCTCGGCCAGCAGCTGCATCAGCGTGGTCTCGCGGCCGTCGGACCAACGCAGCGGCAGGTTCTGCACCGAGCGCGCGCCTTCGGGCAGCAGCGGCGCGGCGGGGTAGTCGTTGGCGACCGACATGCGGCCGGTGTTCACCAGCGTCCGCGCGAAGGGATGGCGCGTCGCCAGCGCGACCACCGCGCGGCGCAGCGTGTGCTCGGCCGGCGAGCGCGGCGCGAGAAAGCGCGCCGAGCGGCTCGTGACCTGCAGGTTCTGCTTCGCGGCGGGCTGGCGCTCGGCGTCGTAGCTGTCGAGCAGCGCATCGCCAGCCTTGCCCTGCGCGACCAGCGCGAGCTTCCAGCCGAGGTTGGCCGCGTCCTGGATGCCGCTGTTACCGCCGCGCGCGCCGAAGGGGCTCACCACGTGCGCCGCGTCGCCGATGAAGAACACGTTGCCGTGGCGGAAGCTGTCGAGCAGGTGGTCGCGGTAGCCGTAGGGGCCGATCCAGACGAACTCGAACTCCACGTCCGGCCCGAGCTGCTCGCGCAGCCGAGCACCCGCGACCTCGGGCTGGCTGATGTAGGCGGTGTCGCAGTCCTCGGGCATCTGGTAGTCGATGCGCCAGACGCCGTCGGCCATCAGGTGCTGCCACACGCCGCGGCCCTCGTTGAAGGGCGCGTCCACCCAGGTCCAGCGCTCTGTAGGCAGCGGTTTCTTGAAGCGCACGTCGCTGATGCACCAGCGGTCGGTGCTGCGCGAGGAGTGCGTCTCGATGTCGAGCTGCGTGCGGATCGCGCTGTTGGCACCGGTGGCGTCGATCAGCCGGTCGGCCTCGATGGTGTAGCTGCCGGCAGGCGTCTCGACTTCCAGGCGCACGCCGTCGGCGAGCTGCTCCACGCGCGTGACGCGGTTCTTCCAGCGCAGGTCGGTCAGTCCCAGTTCGATGATGCGGTCGACCAGGAACCACTCGATGTAGAACTGCTGCAGGTTGATGAAGGGCGGCTGCCGCGAGACGCTGTTGGCCTGCAGGTTGAAGTTGTAGACCTCCTGCTCGCCGGAGAAGGTGCGCCCGAAGGACCAGGTGATGCCCCTGGCCGCGATGCGCTCGTAGATGCCCAGGCGCTCGAAGATCTCCAGGCTCTTCTGCGCGTAGCAGATGCCGCGCGATGAGGCGCCGCGCACGCCGACGGTGTCATCCTCGTCCAGCAGCACGGCGCGCACGCCGCGTTGCGCCAGGTCGCAGGCCAGCGTGAGGCCCGAGGGGCCGGCGCCGACGATCACGATCGGATGGCGCGCGGGCTTCGTGTTGCCCAACTCGGGCGGTGGCGTGAAGGGCCAGACCGGCAGTTCGTAGGCCGGCGCGAAAGCGACGTTTTCCATGCGTGCCCTACAGCGCGTGCGCGAACTCGGCAATGGCATCCGCCGCCTTCGGAACCAGCTCCGGCTGTCCCGCGAGATAGTGGTTGCCGCCGACGATGTCGACGTTGCGGATGCGCGAGCCGCCCGCGGCCATCCACGCGTCGCGCGTACTCGGGAAGGTCGACTGGTCGCCCGTGTAGGTCAGCAGCAGCTTCGGCACCGTGGTGCGCGCGAGGTTGGTCGGCCCATCGGCCTGCGAGCGCGAGGACCACTGCGAGAGAAAGGCCGTGAGCGAGGTGGTGCGCCCCATCGCGTTGGCCGAGTAGTTCACCTGCCGTGCGTCGCCCCACACGCTGCCGGGCAGGCGGTCGTTGGGGTCGAGCGAGAGGTCCACGCAGCGCGGATCGGCGTGCGTGCGGTAGACGATGAAGGTTTGGTCGCGTGGTGCGCCGGGTGTGCCACGCAGCAGCGCGAGGCGGTCGAGGCACCACTGCTCGATGCGGTCGAGCCGCGCCTTCTGCGCGGCGCTGAAGCGCGCGAGGAAGTCGCTGTCGTAGGGCACGCGATGGCGCGCGTCGTACATGTCGAGCTCGGGATCGACCGAGAGCGGGTCGTGCTCGTCGGTGACCGAGGGGTCGATCCAGTCGCGCATCAGCCGGGTGCGGCCCAGGTGTGCGGCGCACAGCGCGATGCCGTCCACCGGCGGCAGGTCACTCGGGTGCAGGTGCGTGGGGTCACCGTCGGGCAGGTGCGTGGCCGTGAGTTTTTCGGCCTGCGCCTGGTAGAAGGCCGAGAGCGCTGCGCCGCCCGAGTTGCCGACGAGGAACACCTTCTCGTAGCCGGCCGCGCGCAGGTACTGCACGCCTGCGCCCAGGTCCTGGATGGCGCGCTCCATCAGCAGCACGGTGTCGTTGCCCACGAAGCGCGAGTTGAGGCCCATGCAGCAGATGTCGCGCTCGGCCAGCGGGCCGATCAGGTAGTGGCCCATGAAGTTGCTCGTGGGGTGCATCACGATGGCGGCAATCTTCTTCGGGCCCTGCGGCGCGCGATAGGCGCCGTAGATGCGGGGGCGCAGCAGCTGCAGGCCCGACTGACTCTCCATGGCCGCGCCGGGCTTCACGTCGATGACGGCGAGTTGCAGATCAGGCATGCGATGCACCCCTCGCAGCACGCAGCTCGGCCTTGCGCGCGGTCCATGCATCGAGGTCCGCATGGGCGCGCAGCGCATGCGCGTCCATCTCGGCCTGCGGCACGGTCGGCGTGGTCAGCTCCACGCGGATGCCGTTGGGGTCGAAGAAGTAGATCGACTCGATGATGTGGTGGTCGGTCACGCCCAGCACCTCGACGCCCGCGCCTTCGAGCCGCGCCTTGGCGGCCAGCAGGTCGGCCACCGAGTCCACGCGCAGCGCGATGTGGTTCACCCACGAGGGCGTGTTGGGCGAGGGCAGCGCGGCGACGTCGTCGCCCAGATCGAAGAAGGCGATGTACGAGCCGTCGCGCATGCGGAAGAAGATGTGCACGTAGGGGCAGTACTCGCCCGTGCTCGGCACGTGGTCGCTCTTGATGACGTGGGCCAGCGGCAGGCCCAGCAGGTCTTCGTAGAAGCGGCGGGTTTCCTCGCTGTCGCGGCAGCGCCAGGCGAAATGGTGCAGCCCGCGCACGGGTGGTGGGGTCGGCATGGCTCGTGTTCTCCGGTAAGCCCCCGATTGGGCGATGCGGCGTCTTATGATGCAATCGAAATTAATTCATCAATTGATGAAATAACCATATATATGAACCTGACCCTGCGCCAGCTGCGCGCCTTCGCCGCCGTGGCCGAAAGCGGCAGCTTCACCGCCGCGGCGCAGCAGCTGCACCTCACGCAGTCGGCGCTCAGCGTGCTGGTGCGCGAACTCGAACGCGAAATGGGCGTGCAGCTGCTCGACCGCAACACCCGCAGCGTGCAGCTGTCCGAAGCCGGGCGTGAGTTCCTGCCGTCGGTGCACCGTCTGCTCGGCGACCTGACGAGCGCGGTGGCCGGCGTCACCGATCTTCGTGACAAGAAGAAAGGCTTGTTGCGGCTTGCGGCGCCGCAACTCATGGCCTGCACGCTGATGCCGCGCGTGATCGCGGTCTATCGCGCGCAGTACCCCGACGTCGATGTGCGCCTGGCCGACACGCTGCCCGAGAGCCTGCTGGTGGGCGTGATGGCCGGCGACGTGGAACTGGCCGTGGGCCAGGACGTGGCCGTGGACGGCGCCATCGAGCGCCGTACCCTGTTCCGCGACCGCCACTGGCTGATCTGCCCGCCCGACCACGCCTTCGCCAAGCGTCGCAAGGTGCGCTGGCACGAGCTCGGCCCCTACACTTTCATCGCTCCCACACGCGACTTCCGCCAGCGCGTGCTGCCCGAACTGGCGCCGGCCGAGCGCGACTACATGCTGCGTCCCGGCACGCAAGAGGTGTCGTACATGACCACCGCGCTTGGGATGGTGGCCTCGGGGCTCGGGCTCACGGTGTGCCCGACCTACTCCGCGCCGCTGGTGCGCGCGCATGGCCTGCAGATGGTGCGGCTCGAATCGCCCGACTTCCACCGCGAGGTGTGCGTCTACAGCGCGGCGCGGCGCAGCCTTTCGCCGGCCGCCACGGGTTTTGTCGAGATCCTCGAACAGTTCGCCAGGGCGCAGCAAGAGGCCTGAAAAGCATCGGCCCGCGGTAACAGCCGCTCAGGGCGGCGACGGGGCCAAATCTACAATGCAGGCCGACCCGTCTTCCACCTCCTCCAGACCCATGAACGTCATTCGATTCACCGACCTCTGCGCACAGGGCAAGGCCGCCGGCCAGCGCGTCTTCATCCGTGCCGACCTCAACGTGCCGCAGGACGACGCCGGCAACATCACCGAAGACACGCGCGTGCGCGCTTCCGTGCCCTGCATCCAGCTGGCGCTCGACGCCGGCGCGGCCGTGATGGTCACCTCGCACCTGGGCCGCCCGACCGAAGGCGAGTTCAAGCCCGAGGACTCGCTGGCCCCCGTCGCCAGGCGCCTGGGCGAACTGCTCGGCCGCGATGTGCCGCTGGTGGCCAACTGGGTCGACGGCGTCGACGTCAAACCCGGCCAGGTCGTGCTGCTCGAGAACTGCCGCGTCAACAAGGGCGAGAAGAAGAACGACGAGGCGCTGTCCCGCAAGCTCGCCGCGCTCACCGACATCTACGTGAACGACGCCTTCGGCACCGCCCACCGCGCCGAAGCCACCACCTACGGCATCGCGCAGTTCGCCAAGGTGGCCGCGGCGGGCCCGCTGCTGGCGGCCGAGATGGACGCCATCAGCAAGGCGCTGGCGCAGCCCAAGCGGCCGCTGGTGGCCATCGTGGCGGGCTCGAAGGTCAGCACCAAGCTCACCATCCTCAAGAGCCTGTCGGCCAACGTCGATCAGCTGATCGTCGGCGGCGGCATCGCCAACACCTTCATGCTGGCGGCCGGCCTGAAGATCGGCAAGTCGCTGGCCGAGCCCGATCTGGTCGACCAGGCCAAGGCGGTGATCGAGGCGATGCGTGCGCGCGGTGCCGACGTGCCGATCCCGGTGGACGTGGTCACGGCCAAGACCTTCGCGGCCGATGCGGCCGCCACCGTCAAGGATGCGAACGACGTGGCCGACGACGACCTGATCCTGGACATCGGCCCCAAGACCGCCGCGATCCTGGCCGCGCAACTGCGCGAAGCCGGCACCATCGTCTGGAACGGCCCCGTGGGCGTGTTCGAGTTCGACGCGTTCGCGGGCGGCACCAAGGCCATCGCGCAAGCCATCGCCGACAGCAGCGCCTTCTCGATCGCCGGCGGCGGCGACACGCTCGCGGCCATCGCCAAGTACGGCATCGAGAAGCAGGTCGGCTACATCTCGACCGGCGGCGGTGCCTTCCTCGAAGTGCTGGAAGGCAAGACCCTGCCGGCCTTCGAAATCCTGGCCAGGCGCGCGGCGGGTTGATCCCGGCGGGCGGGGAATCTCACGAGGGTGACTTCCGTCAGACACACAAAGTGTATACAGTAGCGAATACAAAACGGAGACTACCTTCATGAGCACGGACCGCATCCCCCGCCACGCCACCAAGATCGTTGCCACGCTCGGTCCGGCGTCCAACACGCCGGAACTGCTGGAAAAGATGATCCTGGCCAAGGTCAGCGTGGTGCGGCTGAACTTCAGCCACGGCACGGCGCAGGACCACATCGACCGCGCCGCCATGGTGCGCGAAGCCGCCCGCAAGACGGGCCGCGAAGTGGCCATCATGGCCGACCTGCAAGGCCCCAAGATCCGCGTCGGCAAGTTCGCGCAGGGCAAGGTCTGGCTGGAGCCGGGCGCCAAGTTCGTGCTCGACGCCTCGCGCACCGAGCCCGGCGACGCCGATGCCGTGGGCCTCGACTACAAGGACCTGCCGCGCGACGTGAAGCCAGGCGACAGGCTGCTGCTGAACGACGGCCTGATCGTGCTCACGGTGGACGCCGTCAAGGGCGAGGCCGTGCACACCACCGTCAAGCTGGGCGGCGAGCTGTCGAACAACAAGGGCATCAACAAGCAGGGCGGCGGCCTCACCGCCCCCGCGCTCACGGCCAAGGACATGGAGGACATCAAGACCGCGATGAGCTTCCAGGCCGACTACGTGGCCGTGAGCTTCCCGAAGAACGCCACCGACATGGAGATGGCGCGCCAGCTGTGCAACGTGGCGGCGGCCGAGTTCGGCCACAAGCCCGGCATGATCGCCAAGATCGAGCGCGCCGAGGCCATTCCGAAGCTGGAGGAAATCCTGCGCGCCAGCGACGGCATCATGGTCGCGCGCGGCGACCTCGCGGTGGAAGTCGGCAATGCCGCCGTGCCGGCGCTGCAGAAGAAGATGATCCGCATGGCGCGCGACATGGACAAGGTGGTGATCACCGCGACCCAGATGATGGAGTCGATGATCACCAACCCCGTGCCCACGCGTGCCGAGGTCAGCGACGTGGCCAACGCCGTGCTCGACGGCACCGACGCCGTGATGCTCTCGGCCGAGACCGCCTCGGGGCGCTATCCGCTCGAAACCGTGCAGGAGATGAGCCGCATCTGCGAAGCCGCCGAAGGGGCCGAGGACAAGACGCTCGACGCCGACTTCAGCGGCAAGACCTACAGCCGCATCGACCAGTCGATCGCCATGGGTGCGCTGTTCACGGCCCACCACCTGGGTGCCAAGGCCATCGTGGCGCTGACCGAATCGGGCGCCACGCTGCTGTGGATGAGCCGCCACCGCGCGCACATTCCCATGTACGCGCTGACCTCGCGGCTGGCCACGCAGCGCAAGCTGGCGCTGTACCGCAACGTGCGCCCGCTGCTGATGGACTCGCAGACCGACCGCGACACCGCGCTCGAACAGGCCGAGGCCCATCTGAAGAAGCGCGGCATCGTGCAGAGCGGCGACGTCTACGCGATCACCTGCGGCGAACCCATGGGTGCCCCAGGCGGCACCAACATGCTCAAGATCTGCAGGGCGAGCTAGGCACTCCCCCAGGCTTCGCGCCCTCGCCGGGGGCAACACCTGCGGCCCGGCAAAGCCGGTTCCGCGGTGTTCCTGGCGCTCAACCGTTTCTGAAGAGGAAGCTGTAGGCGTTCAGGGCCGGCACGCCGCCCAGGTGCGCGTACAGCACCTTCGAGCCTGCCGGGAATTCGCCCAGCCGCACCTTCTCGATCATCCCGTGCATCGACTTGCCCTCGTACACGGGGTCGGTCAGCATGCCTTCGAAGCGCGCGCACAGGCGGATGGCCTCCAGCGTGCCGTCATTCGGCAGCCCGTACTCGGGGCCGCCGAAGCGGCGGTCGAGCACTACGTCCTTTTCGGTGATGTCGCGGCCCAGCTCGACCAGCTCGGCCGTGTTCTTCGCAATGCGAAGGATCTGGTCGTAGGTCTGCTGCGGCTTGGCCGAGGCGTCGATGCCGATCACGCGGTCGGCGCGGCCGTCGGCCGCGAAGCCCACCACCATGCCGGCCTGCGTGCTGCCGGTGACCGAGCAGACCACGACGTAGTCGAACTTGAAGCCCAGCTCGGCTTCCTGCTGGCGTACTTCCTCGGCGAAGGCCACGAAGCCGAGCCCGCCGCGCGGGTGTTCCGAGCAGCCCGCGGGAATCGGGAACGGCTTGCCGCCGGCCTTGCGCACGCTTTCCATCGCGTCTTCCCAGCTCTTGCGGATGCCGATGTCGAAGCCCGCCGCATCGAGCCGCACGTCGGCACCGAGGATGCGTGACATCTCGATGTTGCCGACCCGGTCGTAGACCGCATCCGAGTAGTTGACCCAATTTTCCTGCACCAGCACGCATTTCATCCCGAGGTGCGCGGCCACGGCGGCGACCTGCCGCGTCTGGTTCGACTGGATGCCGCCGATGGACACCAGCGTGTCGTAGCCGCCCTCGAGCGCCTCGGGAATCAGGTACTCGAGCTTGCGCGTCTTGTTGCCGCCGAAGGCCAGGCCGCTGTTGCAGTCCTCGCGCTTGGCATACAGGTCGACCTTGCCGCCGAGGTGCGCGCTCAGCCGCTTCAGCGGGTGGATCGGCGAGGGGCCGAAGGTCAGGGCGTGGCGGGGAAACTTCTTGAGGTTCATGACGGAGGCTCCAGTGCGTTGAGGCCTTCGATCGTAGGAAGAACGGCTCGCAACGTGCTTGCGAAATTTTCTGGATTCAATCGACAAAAAAATGCACGATGACCAGATCGAATGTTTTTATTCCGTAGAAAAAGTAATGAGCACAACAAAATTGCGTATTCCGCCGGAGCTGGATCGCACCGACCGCGCCATCCTTCGCGCCCTGCAGCGCGACGCCTCGCTGTCGAACGTGGCACTGGCCGCCAAGGTCAACCTCAGCGCCGCCGCCTGCCTGCGCCGCGTCGAGCGGCTCAAGGCGGCGGGGCTCATCAAGGGCATCGTCGCGCTGCTCGACCCCGATGCGCTCGACCTCGGCATGCTCGTGATGATCGGCGTGGTGCTCGACCGCTCCACGCCCGATTCCTTCGCCGACTTCGAGAAGGCCGCGCAGAAGGTGCCGGGCTGCCTCGAATGCCACGTGGTCACGGGCGAGTTCGACTACTTCATGCTCGTGCGCACGCGCGACAGCGACAGCTTCAACCGCCTGCATGCCGAGCAGCTGCTGTACTTGCCGGGCGTGCGGCAGATCAGGACCTTCGTGGTGCTCAAGCAGGTGCTGTCGACCACGCAGCTGCCGATCTGAGGTGCGGGCGCCAAAGCGGCGTCAGTGCCGTCCCACAAGGGGGCTCGGTAGAATTGCGGCAGTTTTCTCTCGTCTTCCCGCCTTCTTCTTCCCCTAATTCCAGCGAGGTATTTCCCCATGGCACTCGTCTCGATGCGCGAACTGCTCGACCATGCCGCAGCCAATGGCTACGGCATTCCGGCCTTCAACGTCAACAACCTCGAACAGGTCCAGGCCGTGATGGAGGCCGCCAAGGAAACGGGCGCGCCCGTCATCCTTCAAGCCAGTGCAGGCGCGCGCAAGTACGCCGGCGAAGCCTTCATCAAGCACCTGATCCAGGCCGCCATCGAGCAGTACCCGAACATCCCGCTGGTGATGCACCAGGACCACGGCCAGAGCCCGGCCATCTGCCAGGGCGCCATCGACCTCGGCTTCTCCTCCGTCATGATGGACGGCTCGCTGCACGAGGATGGCAAGACGCCGGCCTCGTTCGACTACAACGTCGACGTGACCCGCAAGGTGGTCCAGCTGGCACACAAGGTCGGCGTGACCGTCGAGGGCGAACTGGGCTGCCTGGGCTCGCTCGAAACCGGCCTGGCCGGTGAAGAAGACGGCATTGGCGCCGAAGGCGTGCTCGACCACTCGGCCCTGCTGACCGACCCGGAAGAAGCCGCCCAGTTCGTCAAGGCCACGCAGCTCGACGCGCTGGCCATCGCCATCGGCACCAGCCACGGCGCTTACAAGTTCACGCGCAAGCCCACGGGCGACATCCTGTCGATTTCACGCGTGAAGGAAATCCACGCCCGCCTGCCCAACACCCACCTGGTGATGCACGGCTCGTCGTCGGTGCCGCAGGACCTGCTGGAAATCATCCGCAAGCACGGCGGCAACATGAAGGAAACCTACGGCGTGCCGGTCGAGGAAATCCAGGAAGCCATCAAGTACGGCGTGCGCAAGATCAACATCGACACCGACATCCGCCTGGCCATGACCGGCGCGGTGCGCAAGTTCCTGGCCGAGAACCCCGAGAAGTTCGACGCCCGCGAGTGGCTCAAGCCCGCGCGCGAAGCCGCCAAGCAGATCTGCAAGCAGCGCTACATCGAGTTCGGCTGCGAAGGCCAGGGCGCCAAGATCAAGGGCGACAGCCTGCAAGTCGTCGCTGCCAAGTACGCCAAGGGCGAACTGGCGCAAGAAGTCATTTAACCAAGCTCGCCCCCAGGCTGCGCGCACTTCGTGTCGCTTCGCCTACCCCCTACCGGGGGCGGGCCGGCCGCTTCGGGCGGTCGTGCGCGGCGGCCCTCCCGAATGATCGGGGGCTTTTTTCGCGATCTGCGGGCCACCGTCGATGGTGGCTTTTTTCTGCGCGCACAATCCGAATTCCGCTATCCCGTTTTCACCGCAACTGCCTCATGACCACCGTCCACACCTCCTCCATCCAGAGCCTGCCCCTGCTTGCGCGCGGCAAGGTGCGCGACAACTACGCCGTCGGCGAAGACCGCATCCTGATGGTCGCGAGCGACCGGCTCAGCGCCTTCGACGTGATCATGGGCGAGCCCATTCCCGGCAAGGGCGAGATCCTCACGCAGATGGCGCTGTGGTGGTTCGACCGGCTCGGCCAGCTGTGTCCCAACCACCTGACCGGTGATGCGCCCGAGAGCGCGGTCACGCCCGACGAGGTGCCGCAGGTCACGGGCCGCTCGATGCTGGTCAAGCGGCTGAAGCCGATCCCGGTCGAGGCCGTGGTGCGCGGCTACCTCGCCGGCAGCGGCTGGAAGGAATACCAGGAGAGCCGCTCGGTCTGCGGCGTGCCGCTGCCCGAAGGCCTGACCAACGCCAGCAAGCTGCCGCGCCCGATCTTCACGCCCGCAGCCAAGGCCGCGGCCGGCGAGCACGACGAGAACATCAGCTACGAGCGCGTGGTCGAGATCGTCGGCCCCAAGCTGGCCCAGCAGATCCGCGAGACCAGCATCGAGATCTACGAAACCGCCGCTCAGATCGCGCTGGCCAAGGGGATGATCATTGCCGACACCAAGTTCGAGTTCGGCCTGGACGAAGCCGGCACGCTGGTGCTGATGGATGAGGTGCTCACGCCCGACAGCTCGCGCTACTGGCCGGTCGAGGGCTACGAGGCCGCGCTGGCCGCCGGCACCAACCCGCCGAGCTACGACAAGCAGTTCGTGCGCGACTGGCTCGAAGCCACCAAGATCAACGGCAAGCCCTGGGACAAGACGCCCCCGGCGCCGCGCCTGCCGGCCGAGGTCATCGAGAAGACGGCGGCCAAGTACCGCGAGGCGCTGGAGCGCCTGACAGGCTGATTCCGGGCTTTTTCTTCTTTCAGCGCCCGCTGGTGCTCAGCGTTGCCACGGCGCGCCCGCTGGCGTTGAGCAGCGCAAGGCGTTCGGGGCCCGCAAGGCTGTAGCTCGCGGTGCTCTGCAGGGCGGAAATGAACTGCGCCTCGTTGGCGCCGCGTGCCGGGTCGGCGCAGGCCATGCGGGTCGAGGCCAGCTGGCCGATCTTCAGGGAGATGCCGCTGCGCGTGAACGTGCCCGAAAGGCGATTGCAGCCGCCCGAGCCGCTGAGGCGTCCGCTGCTGCGGTCGAACTGCACCTGCGCGCCGCTGCCGGGCGCGACGGGCTCGTCGCCCAGCTGAACCAGTTGCCAGGCGGGCCCTTCGATCGGCTCGTCGAGGCTGATGCCGCTCCCGCAGCCGGTCAGGACGGCCAGCAGTGCCGTCGCGGCGAGAACGGGGGGCGCGGTGCGGCGGGCGAGGCGGACGAAGGAACGCATGGCCGGTCTTTCCTTTTCGAATTTGCAACAAGTTGAATCGGGCGTGATCGTATGCGACGAGGCCCCGCTCGCCAATGCCGCCGCGTTCATGGCGAGGCCATGAAAAAAAGCGGCCCGCAGGCCGCTTTCGCATCAGCTCAGCACCACGCTGCTCAGGCGGCGCCGGTAGGTTGCCACCACCGGATCGTCCGGCGGAATCTGCCCGTCGGCCACCTTCACCTTCGGCGGCTCGATCACATCGAGGATCGCGATGTAGGTCTTGCGGGCGAGGTCTTCGCTCCAGGTCTTGTCGCGCATCAGGATGTCGAGCAGCTCGTCCATGGCGTCGGTCCAGCGCTGCGCGGCCATCAGCAGGCGGGCGCGGCCGAAGCGAGCGTCGAAGTCGCGCTTGTTGGCGGCGATCTTCGCCTCGAAATCAGCCATCGCGGGCGCCGTGCCTGCAGGTGGTGCTGCGAAATCGATAGCGTCCATCCAGCGCTGCAGTGCATCGAAGCGGCGCACCAGCGTGGTCTTGGCGATCACCGGCGCAAAGGCCACCTTGGCGTCGTCGTGGCGGCCTTCCTGCAGCAGCAGCTTGATGTAGTCGAAGCGGGCGTCGTCGTTGGCCGGGTCGGTGGCCACGGCGTGCTGCAGTCTTTCGAGGGCGCCCCCGGTGTCGCCTTCGGCCAGAGCTTCCTGCGCGGCGGCTTCCTCCGAGGCGGCCTCGGCTTCGTCGGCGCCCGGCACGTGCTTGTCGAGGAACTCGCGGATCTTCTCGGCCGGGATGGCGCCGACGAAGCCGTCCACCGGCTGGCCGTCCTTGAACATCACGCAGAACGGGATGCTGCGCACGCCGAACATCTCCGACAGCTGCGAAGAAATCTGCGGCACCTTGTCGGCGTCGAGCTTGGCCAGCGTGAAGCGGCCGGCGTACTCGACCTCGAGCTTTTCGAGCACCGGGCCGAGCTGTTTGCAGGGGCCGCACCATTCGGCCCAGATGTCCAGCAGCACCGGCGTGGCGACGGAGCCTTCGATCAGTTCGGCCTGGAAATTTTCGAGAGTGATGTCGATCATCGGAACCAACTGAGGGTGAAACGTAAAATTGAAACCATGAACGAAACCATTCAGGTCGGTGTAGTGATGGGCTCGAACTCCGATTGGGAGACGATGCGCAACGCGGTCGAGATTCTCCAGCAATTCGGAATCGGGCACGAAGCCAAGGTGGTCTCGGCCCACCGGATGCCCGATGCGCTGTTCGCATACGCCGAAAGCGCCGCCGGGCGCGGGCTCACGGCGATCATCGCGGGCGCGGGCGGCGCGGCGCACCTGCCAGGCATGCTGGCCTCGAAAACCACGGTGCCGGTACTCGGCGTGCCGGTGGCCAGCCGCCACCTGCAGGGCGTCGATTCGCTCTACAGCATCGTGCAGATGCCCAAGGGCGTGCCGGTGGCCACCTTCGCCATCGGCAATGCCGGCGCGGCCAACGCGGCGCTGTTCGCGGTGTCGATGCTGGCGGTGAACGATCCGGCGCTGCGCGCGAAGCTCGATGCCTTCCGCACGGCGCAGACCGCCGCCGCCGAGGCCATGACGCTGCCGCCGGCCCCCGCCGCGGAGACGCCCCCCGTTTCTCCTTTCTCGCCGCAAGGCGGAGGTGCCCTGTGAGCCAGAACGGTGACCTGCCCATTCTTCCGGGCGCCACGCTCGGCGTGCTCGGCGGCGGCCAGCTGGGGCGCATGTTCGCCCACGCGGCCCAGCGCATGGGCTACTTCACGGCGGTGCTCGACCCCGACACCGACAGCCCCGCCGGCCGCGTGAGCCACCATCACATCCACACCGACTACGACGACATCGACGGCCTCGCCCGGCTCGCGGGCCTGGCCGACGCGGTGACGACCGAGTTCGAGAACGTGCCGGCGCCCTCGCTGGAGCACCTCGCGGTCGCGCGGCCGGTGTCGCCCGGCGCCTCGGCCATCGCCATCGCGCAGGACCGCATCGCCGAGAAGGCCCATTTCACCCGCTGCGGCGTGCCCTGCGCGCCTTACGCGGCCATCGAGACCGCGGCGCAGCTCGCTGCCGTCGACGACGGCCTGCTGCCCGGCATCCTGAAGACCGCGCGGCTGGGCTACGACGGCAAGGGCCAGCAGCGTGTGAAGACGCGCGCCGAACTGGTCGATGCCTGGCAGGCCACGGGCTGCGTGCCCTGCGTGCTCGAGAAGATGCTGCCACTCGAATTCGAATGCTCGGTCATCCTCGCGCGCAGCCGCGACGGCCAGATCGTGCACTTCCCGCCGCAGCGCAACCTGCACCGCGACGGCATCCTCGCCGTCACCGAGGTGCATCCGCAGAACATGCCGAAGACGGTGGCGCAGGGCGCGGTCAATTCGGCCAAGAGCATCGCCAACGGTTTGGACTACGTCGGCGTGCTGTGCGTCGAGTTCTTCGCGCTGGCCGACGGCTCGCTGGTCGTCAACGAGATGGCACCGCGCCCGCACAACAGCGGCCACTACACGATGGAAGCCTGTGACGTGTCGCAGTTCGAGCTGCAGGTGCGCACGCTCGCCGGCCTGCCGCTGGCCGCGCCGCGCCAGCACAGTCCCGCGATCATGCTGAACCTGCTGGGCGACCTGTGGTTCCCCGCGGGCGATGACAAGGCCGCCAAGCCCGTATCGCCGCGCTGGAGCGAAGTGCTTGCGCTGCCGGGCGTGCATCTGCACCTCTACGGAAAGATCGACCCGCGGCGCGGCCGCAAGATGGGCCACCTCACGCTCACCGGCGCCACGCTCGAAGCCGTGCGCACCACGGCCTCGCAGGCCGCGCAGCTGCTGGGCCTGCCGGCGGTGACCACCGCCGACCTCGCATGATCCTCGACGGCCGCTCCCCCGAAGCCATCGCCGAGGCCACGCGCGTGCTGCGCGCGGGCGGGCTGGTCGCGTTCCCGACCGAGACCGTCTACGGGCTGGGCGCAGACGCGAGCAGCGACATGGCCGTCGCCGGCATCTTCAAGGCCAAGGGGCGGCCCGCCGACCACCCGTTGATCGTCCACGTGGCGGCCGGCATCAAGGGCACCGAGTCGCTGTCGCGCTTCGCCCAGCCGCTGCCGCTTTTCGCGCAGAAGCTCGTGCAGGTCTTCTGGCCCGGTCCGCTCACGCTGATCGTCACGCGCCAGCCCGGCGTGGGCGCGGCGGCGGCGGGCGGGCAGGACACCATCGGCCTGCGCTGCCCTTCGCATCCCGTGGCGCAGGCGCTGCTCGAAGCCTGCGCCGAGCAGGGCGTGCCCGGCCTCGCGGGGCCGAGCGCCAACCGCTTCGGCCGGGTCAGCCCGACCACGGCGCAGCATGTGTTCGACGAGTTCGGCGATGCGTTGCTGGTTGTCGACGGTGGCGCGTGCGAGGTCGGCATCGAGTCGACCATCGTCGACTGCAGCCGCGGCGCCCCCGTGCTGCTGCGGCCGGGCGTGATCACGCGCGCGCAGATCGAGGCGGCTTGCGGCGAGAAGCTCGCCGACCGCGAAGTGCTCGAAACACCCGACCCGCGGGCCTCGGGCACGCTGGAGGCTCACTACGCCCCGAATGCCAAGGTGCGCCTGATGGACGCCAAGGCCATCCAGGCCGGCCTCGACGTGCTGGGCGCCAACGCCGCGCACATCGCCGTCTGGTCGCGAGCCCCGATGCGCAGCCGCTCGCAGCGCGTGGTGCTGCGGCGCATGCCCGACGACGCGGCGGCGAGCGCCCAGCTGCTGTTCGCGGTGCTGCGCGAGTTCGATGCGCAGGGTGTCAAGCTGATCTGGGTCGAGTCGCCGCCCGACACGCACGAGTGGGAAGGCGTGCGAGATCGCTTGCAGCGCGCATCTGCGGCCTGATCCAGGCTAACCCCCAGGCTCGCCCACTTCGTGTGGCCGCCAACCCCCTTTGCAGGGGGCAATACCTGCGGCCCGGCAAAGCCGGTTCCGCGAAGGCTTCGAACTCACCCCCAGGCTTCGCGCACTTCGTGTCGCTGCGCCAACCCCCTGCAGGGAGCAATACCAGCGGCCCGGCAAAGCCGGTTCCGCGGTATTCCTGGAAGGGGCCGGCTCTTCCTTTGCTCAGCCGCCGGCGGCCAGCACGCCCTGGAAGAAGCCTCGCGCCGATGCCAGGCAGAACGGCGGCGCCAGCGTGCCGTGGTACGCGAGCATGACCGCCTGCGCCTTGTCGGACGCGCTGCCCGGCGTGTTCTGCGCCAGCAGGTCCTTGGCCTGCGCGAAGCCGGCGCGCGCGGTCGAGTAGGCGTCGATCGCGGCCGAATCCTCCAGGTCCACCACTGCCAGCGCGGCGGCCGGCACGCCCTTGGCGCGGAAGTAGCCCGAGGTGGCGCGGGTGCTGAGGAAATTCACCGTCGGGTCGTTGGCGCCGCCGCACATCAGCATCGGCCGGGTCGGCACCCAGTTGCGCAGGTCGTTGGCGACGGCCGCCTTGCGGAAACCCGTCGCCGGCTTGCAGTCCAGCGGCGAGGTCGTGCTCAGCGACGCCGCCGTGGCCGGCAGTGCGTTGCCGGGGCAGGGCGCGGCCAGGATGTCGCCGGCCGCTTGCGTCAGGAAGCTCTGCTTGATCAGGTTGTTGGCGCCGTAGAAGATCGACAGCGAGGGGCTCACCGGCCCCGGCGTGGCATTCGCCGGGAACAGCGCCAGCTGCGGCAGCTTGCCGCTGGAGAACAGCGTGCCGGGCGTCAGGCTCGGCAGCAGGGTGTCGATGCCGGTGGCGTACTGCGCTTCGTAGATGTCGCTGGTGGCGTTGTAGACGTTGCCGAACTGCTGCTGCCAGCTGGTCGACAGCAGCGGCACGAACAGCGTGGAGCCCAGCGCCGGCCAGCCCAGGTAGGTGTAGTCGGACAACAGGCTGATGGCCGAGGGCGCCGACAGCGGTGCCGAGGCCGTCACCGTCTTGCCCGTCGCCTGCATCTCCCGGTGCGCCGCCATCGCGACATAGCCGCCCTGCGAGTAGCCGGTGATGAACAGCGAGCCGGCGTCGTTCGCATCGATGCCCGAGAAGGTCTTGCGCGCGGCCGTGAGCGCGTCGACCATGTCCTTGCCCTGCTGGTCGCCGTCGAGGTACGGGTGGTAGGGCAGCGTCGACTTGTCGTAGCCCGCGTAGTTGGGCGCCACCACGATGTAGCCCTGCGCCGCGAACATGGCGGCAATCATCAGGCCCTCGCCTGCGGCCGGCTGCGTGCTGTCGGTCCACTTGGCGAGGTTGTAGGCCTTGGCGGCGGTGGTGCCGTGGGCATAGAGCACCACGGGCCGCTGGCCGCCGCAGGCCACGTCGGTGCCCGTGGGCACCATGATCGCGGCGGTGGCGTTGGTCGCCTCGTTCTTCGCGCCGATGGTGCGGTATTCGAGGTAGCGCACGTCGATGCCGCACTTGGGCGTGCCGGCCACCTGCAGCACCGACCTGCCCTGGTCGCTGGCCTGGAGGTTGGCCTTGAACTGGTCGGCGGTCAGCTTGGCCGTCTGCTCGGGCGGGTTGGTGACCACCGAGCCCCGGCCGGTGTCGGCTACGGGCGGCGGAAAGCCAACGCCGATGCCTACTCCGCCACCATCCCCGCCGCCGCAGGCGGACAGCAGCAGCAAGGTTGCGCTTGCGAGCGCCGTCCAGGCGGCTGTCTTGCGCATCAGGACGAACGAGTGGGGGCGTGGCTTGGTCAAGGCATGTCTCCTGCGTTGGATTTGTACTGAATAGAACGGCCGTCCGATTCTGTGCAGTGCCATGGCCGCGCGCAAGCGGCATTTGCCATCAGAAGATTTCAGTACCTGGCAGGGTCGCGCAGGCCCGCCACCTGCCGTCAGTTGTCCTGCGAGGCCCAGTCGACCAGTGCGTCGAACGCGGCGCGCGCCGCCCCCGCGTTCTCGCCGTTGGCGATGGCCACCAGCACGTAGCGCCGGCCGCTCGCACCGTCCACGTAGCCGGCCACGCCGGAGGCATCGCGCAGCGTGCCCGTCTTCAGGTGGGCCGAGCCGCCCGAGCGCAGCGTGCGCTTCTTCAGCGTGCCGTCCACGCCCATGGCGGGCAGCGAGGACATCAGCTCCGGCATCACCGGCGAACGCCATGCCACCTGCAGCATCTTGCCGAGCGCAGCCGCGCTGATGCGCTCGTCGCGCGACAGGCCCGAGCCGTTCTCGAACACGGGCTGCGCCTCGCCCGTGCCGATGCGCTCGCGCCACCACTGGCCCAGCGCCGCGCGCGAAGCCTCGAAGGTGCCGCGGTTCTTTTGCGTGAGCCCGATCGTGAGGAACAGCTGCTGCGCCATCACGTTGTTGCTGTACTTGTTGATGTCGCGGATCACTTCGGCCAGCGGCGGCGACTCGAACTCGAAGGCCGGCTTCAGCCCCGCCGGCGCGCGCCCTTCGCGCATCTGCCCGCCTACGCGCCCGCCCATCTCGGCCCACATGCCGCCGATGGCCCGCATGGCGTAGGTGCGCGGGTCGCCGTAGGCCACGGCCCAGTTCTTCTCGCCGCAGGCGGCCGGAAAGCCGCCGTTGAAGCGGATGCGGTTCACGTCGCTGAAGTCGGGCCGCAGCGCGGCGCGCCAGTCGCCGCATTCGCCGGGCACGAGCGCCACGGTCGGCGGCATCGCCACGCTCGCGAGCGGGGGCTCGTAGCTCACGCGCGCGATCTGGCCCGTGCGGTCGGGCGCGAAGCTCATGTTGACCGACTTGAAGTTCACGAGCAGCGCATCGGGCGAGGCGTTGTAGGGCCGCAGCGGCTCGCCGTCGAAGGCCGACGGGTCGCCCTCGACCGTAGTCTCGAACGCGCCGCGGTCGATCACGATGTCGCCGCTCACCGTGGTGATGCCCAGCCCCTGCACGTGGCGCAGCAGCAGCCACACGCGCTCCAGCACCAGCTTGGGGTCGCCCTGGCCCTTGATGTACAGGTTGCCGTTGAGCACGCCGTTGTTCACCGTGCCGTCGACATAGACCGGCGTGGTCCAGCTGTAGGCCGCGCCGAGCAGGTCCAGCGCGGCGTAGGTGGTCACCAGCTTCATGATCGACGCCGGATTCACCGGCGCCTGCGTGCGCCAGGCCAGCCGCGGCGGGCGTGTGCCGTCGGCCTCGGCCACCAGCATGGTCACGGATTCGCGCGGCACCTTGGCGCGGGCGAGGGCGGCGTCGACCTGGGTCGGGAGGGCCTGCTGGGCGGATGCGCCGGCCGAGGCCAGCGTTGCGAGGGTCAGTGCGAGGGCGGCGCGGCGGAAGGCAAAAGGCATCCGCCGATTATCCCGGCGGGAACAGGTGCAGCTTCGCGTGGTACAGCAGCATGACCGTCTTGGCGTCGGCGATGCGGCCGTCGGCCACCATGGCCAGCGCCTCGTCGATGCCGAGCTCCAGCACCTCGATGTCCTCGCCCTCTTCCGCCAGCCCGCCGCCTGCGCCGATGCGCATCGAGGACTCGTACGGCGCGACGAAGAAGTGCAGCTTCTCGGTGACCGAGCCCGGGCTCATGAAGCTCTCGAAGATCTTCTGCACCGCGCCGAGGCGGTAGCCGAGCTCTTCCTCGACCTCCGCGCGGATGCGCTCCTCGGGCGCGGCGTTGTCCAGCAGGCCGGCCGCGGCTTCGATCAGCAGGCCGTCGTGGCCGTTGACGAAGGCCGGGTAGCGGAACTGCCGCGTCAGCAGCACGCTGCGCTGCGCGAGGTTGTAGGGCAGCAGCGTGGCGCCGTTGCCGCGGTCGTAGGTCTCGCGGTGCATGCGCTGCCACTGGCCGTCGTTGCGCCGCCAGTCGAAGGCGGTGGTGCGCAGCGTGTACCAGTTGTCGGAAAGGAGGGTGACTTCGTGCACCCGGACGCGGTCTTGGATGGTCATGGCTGCGAGCATACGTGCGTATTCGTGCAAAAACAATGAAAAACGTGCAGTCCATCGGCCACGCCGGTACCATCGGGCAATGCTCACCAGCCAGCGCAAGCAACACATCCTTTGGGTCCTGAAGCGCGACGGCAACGTCGTCGCGAAGGCGCTCAGCGACGAACTCGGCCTGTCGGAAGACACCATCCGCCGCGACCTGCGCGAGCTGGCGGCCGAAGGTTTGCTGCAGCGCGTGCACGGCGGTGCGTTGCCGGTCGCGGCGGCCGAAGCCGACTTCGCGCGGCGCCAGCAGCTCGCGCCCGACGAAAAGGTGGCCATCGGCCGCGCGGCCGCGCGCCTCGTGAAGCCGGGGCAGGTGGTGTTCATCGACGGCGGCACCACCGCCGTGCAGCTCGCGCGCCACCTGCCGGCGAGCCTGCAGGCCACCGTGGTCACGCACAGCCCGTCGGTGGCCGTCGAGCTGGTGGCGCATGCCGGCATCGAGGTGGTGCTGATCGGCGGGCGCCTCTTCAAGCATTCGGTGGTGGCGGTCGGCTCGGCGGCAATGGCGGCCATTGCGCGCATCCATGCCGACACGTACTTCATGGGTGTCACCGGCGTGCACGCCGAGGCGGGGCTGACCACGGGCGACCTGGAAGAGGCCGAGATCAAGCGCGCGCTGATGGCGTCGGCGGCCGAGACGGTGGTGCTGGCCTCGTCCGAAAAGATCGGGGCGGCTTCGGCGTGGGTGGTCAACCCGGTGGCCTCGGCCACCAGCCTGCTGGTGTCGCCGGACGTGCCGGCCCGGGCGCTGGCGCCGCTGCGCAAGGCGGGGCTGGCGATTCTGCGCAGCGATAACGGCGCGTGAGCCCGGGAATTGGCCGCCCCTCGATAATCGGCGGATGCCCCTCGCCTTGCCCAAGCTGCTCGCCTTCGACACCAGCACCGAGCACCTGTCGGTGGCCGTGCTGCACGGCGACACGCTGCACGCCCACAACGGCGTGGGCGGCGCGCAAGCATCGACCACCCTGCTGCCGCTGATCCAGCAACTGCTGGGCGAAGCCGGGCTCGCGCTGGGCGAACTCGATGCCATCGTCTTCGGCCGGGGCCCCGGCTCTTTCACCGGCCTGCGCACCGCCTGCTCCGTGGCGCAGGGGCTGGCCTTCGGCGCCAACGTGCCGCTGCTGCCAGTCGACACGCTGCTCGCCGTGGCCGAAGAAGCGCGCCACGCCTTCGGCGCGAAGCAGGTGGTCGCCGTGCTCGATGCGCGCATGGACCAGCTTTACGCCGCGCGCTACGACTTCGAGGCCGACGGCCCGCTTGGCGGAAACGACGAGCCCCTGCTGCTGTCGCCCGAGGCACTTGAAGTGCCCGCCGGCTGGGCGCTCGCCGGCAACGCCTTCGCCGCCTACGGCCCGCGCCTGGCCCCGGCCGCCGCCCGCCACGACGCGCTGCCGAGCGCCACCGCGATGCTGCGGCTCGCCCCCGCGCTGCTCGCGGCCGGGCGCACCGTGCCGGCGGCACAGGCCTGGCCGCTCTATGTTCGCGATAAAGTGGCGCAAACCACCGAAGAGCGCGCCGCCATCAAGGCGGCCGCAGCCGCAGCCCATTGATCGCATGAGTGCCGTCCTCCAGCCCGTCGAAGCCCGCCTCGAACCGCTCACCGTCGAGCGGATCGATGCCGTCTGCGCGGTCGAGCAGACGGCCTACAGCCATCCGTGGACGCGCGCCAACTTCACCGACTCCATGGCCGTGGGCTACCACTGCCAGTGCCTGCTGGCGCCCGGCATGGCACCCGGCGTGAGCTCGCCGCTCACCCAACTGGGCGAGACGCTGATCGGCTACTTCGTCGCCATGAAGGGCGTCGATGAAGTGCACCTGCTGAACATCACCGTGGCGCCGGCCTTCCAGCGCCAGGGCTGGGCGCCGCTCATGCTCGAGGCATTGGGCGGCTGGTCGCGGGCCGAGGGCGCGCAGTGGCTCTGGCTCGAAGTGCGCCGCAGCAACCAGCGCGCTCTCGACATCTACCTGCGCAACGGTTTTCGCAGCGTCGGCGTACGCAAGGGCTACTACCCGGCGCACGACGGCAAGCGCGAGGACGCGGTCGTCATGAGCCTGCGCTTGAATGAAACAGGCAGCGCCTGGGGAGCCTTGCGATGAGCGCGGTGCAGACATTGAAGCTCGACGCCCGCCAGCGCGCGATGCTCGACGAGATGGGCGTGAAGGTCTGGTGGCCGGTGCCCGAGGCCGCCGAGGCGGCGCCTGGAACGGCTTCCGCAGCAGCCACCGAAGAGGTGGCGGCGGTCGTCCGCGAGCGCGTGCAGGCTGAAATGCCGGTGGCCGCACCGCCGCCGCCCGCGGCCCGGTCCGTCGCGGCACCCGTGCCGCCCCCCGCACCGGTCGTTCGCCCGGCCGCTGCGCCACTGTCCGGAGGCGCCGCCGTGCTGGTAGAGGCGCCCTGCCGTCTCTATGCCGACGCCGGCGCCGAATCGACGCAGGGCGGCTGGCTGGTCGTGGCCGACATGCCGCCCGAGGCCGACGGCCGCCACGGCGAACCCTTTGCGGGCGACGCCGGCCGCCTGCTCGACAACATGCTGCGTGCGCTGAAGCTGCACGACGGCAAGACCCCCGTGCACCTCATGCGCACCCACCGCGGCGTGGCCGCCGGCCAGCCCGGCAGCCCGCGCGCCATGGACGAGGCCTTCGACGAGCATGCCGCGGCGCTCGCACCGCGCATCGTGCTGGCAATGGGCCCGCTGGCCGCGCAAAGCCTGATGCGCAGCGGCGACCCGCTGGGCAAGCTGCGCGGCCGTGCCGTGCCGCTGGCTTCCGCCGGCGGCGCATCGGTGGTGGCGACCTACCACCCCGCCTACCTGCTGCGCAATCCCGCCGACAAGGCACGCGCCTGGGCCGACCTCTGCCTGGCCGCTGAACAGGGCTAACCCCCAGGCTTCGCGCATTTCGTGTCGCTTCGCCAACCCCCTTGCAGGGGGCAACACCTGCGGCCCGGCGAAGCCGGTTCCGCGGTGTTCGCAGGCAGGTGGCGGGCGAGTGCGCGGGCATCCTTAAAATCGGACCCCATGACTTTCCTCGACAAGCTGGCCGCCGCACAGCAAAAAAACGGTTCCTTGCTCTGCGTGGGGCTCGATCCGGAGCCGGCCAAGTTCCCGGGGCATCTCAAGGGCGACGCCAGCCGCATCTATGACTTCTGTGCGCGCATCGTCGACGCGACGGCCGACCTGGTCATCGCCTTCAAGCCGCAGATCGCCTACTTCGCGGCGCACCGCGCCGAAGCCCAGCTCGAGCAGCTGATGGAGCACATGCGCCGCAATGCGCCCCACGTGCCCGTGATCCTCGACGCCAAGCGCGGCGACATCGGCTCCACCGCCGAGCAGTACGCCCTGGAGGCCTTCGAGCGCTACGGCGCCGATGCGGTGACGCTGTCGCCCTTCATGGGCTTCGACTCGGTGGCGCCGTATCTCAAGCACGAGGGCAAGGGCGCGTTCCTGCTGTGCCGCACCAGCAACCCCGGCGGTTCCGACCTGCAGGGCCAGCGGCTGGCGGATGTCGAGGGGCAGCCCTTCCTGTACGAACACGTTGCTCGCCTGGCGCAAGGCCCGTGGAACCTCAACGGCCAACTCGGACTGGTGGTAGGCGCGACCTACCCGGCGGAAATCGAGCGTGTGCGCGAACTCGCGCCAACCGTGCCGCTGCTGATTCCGGGCGTCGGCGCCCAGGGCGGCGATGCGGTCGCCACCGTGCGCGCCGGCTGGCGCGCCGATGCGCCGATCATCGTGAACTCGTCGCGGGCGATCATCTACGCGTCGTCGGGCGATGACTTCGCCGATGCGGCGAAGAGCGCCGCGCGCACGATGCGCGACACGCTCGAAGCCGCCAAGTAAGGCTCGCCCCCAGGCCGCGCACTTCGTGTCGCTTCGCCAACCCCCTACCGGGGGCAACACCTGAGGCCCGGCAAAGCCGGTTCCTCGGTGTTCCTGGATTGAGCCTCAGGCTCGGCGGAGGCGGGTAAAGGCTTCGAACTCCCAGTTCCGCATCCCCAGCAGCAGCGTGTAGCCCTCGCGGTCCTTGGCGGCCAGCTTCTGGTCGGTCTGGTGCTGCTGGGCGAAGTCCTGCGCCACGCGCTGCAGGCGTTCCAGGAAGGCCGGCGCCAGCGAGCGGCTGATCTGGCCGTGCACCAGCAGCAGGCCCTCGGCCGGGCCGTCGAAGCCGCCCTTGTAGTAGTCGAGCACCACGTTCTCGCGGAAGAACTCCATCACTGGGCCATGCGGCCGCCAGCGGAAGGTCTTGGCGAGCTTCAGGCGATACCGGTTGAGCGGGCGCAGCTCGATGATGCCGATGCGGTCCAGCTGGGCCAGGAAGCCGATGCATTCGGCCTCGCTCACGCGGTAGGCGGCCACGATCTGCTCCAGCGTCCACTGGCTCAGCACGCTGATGGCCACCAGCAGCAGCTTCTTGTCCCTGACCACGGCCTTTTCCTGCTCGTGCGTCAGCTCCTTCAGCAGCGGCTGGGCGTCGGCCACGCGGCGCGCCAGTTCGGCGAAGTCGATCTTCAGCGCGCGGCAGATGGCGTCCACGCGCGACAACGGCATGTCGCTCTTGGCCAGCATCCGCTTGACGCTGGATTCGGCCATGTCGAGCGACCGCGCCAGGTCGGCGTAGGTCATGCGGGCGCTCTTGAGTTCGTTCTTGAGGGCTTGGACGAGATCGACGGTGGTGCTCATGGCCCGGAAGCGTACACGGGCGCCTGCAAGTATCAATTGGAGATACCGGTAGGAGTGAATTAGTGCCTCGTATCGATTCTCGATGCCTGTGGAGCGGCCCGCGCCTAAATTTGCGGCCCGTACCGACCCACCCACCGAGGACCGCCATGCTCCTGTCTCTTGCCAGCCGACTCAGCCGCCGCGAACGCGGATTGCTTTTCACTTTCGCGCTGCTCACTCTGGTCGCCTTCTTCGGCCCCGCGCTGCCCGCCGCCGAGGTTGCCATCGCCTCGGTGTTCGCCGACAACCGCGCCTGGCACGGACTGCCCAACGCCATGGACGTGCTGAGCAACATCCCCTTCGTCGTGATCGGCCTGTGGGGCCTGTACCGGCTCAACCGCATCGACCGCTCGCACCAGGAGGCGCTGTCGCAGTTCCCGCTGGCCCCGCCCGCCAGCGATCCGCCGGACAACACGCTCGACTGCGCCTGGCTCTTCTTCGCCGGCCTGATCGCCACCGCCGCGGGCTCGGCCTTCTTCCACCTCGTGCCCGACGCCCCCCGGCTCGCCGCGGACCGCGCCGGCATGGCGGTGGCCTTCGCCGGGCTGATCGGCGTGGCGGTCTGCGAGCGGGTGAGCCAGCGCGCCGGCTGGCCCGCCGCCTGGTTCGCGCTGACGGCCGGCCTGCTCTCGGCCGAGGTGTTCCAGGAGACCGGCAACGTCATGCCCTGGGCGCTGGTGCAGTTCGGCGGCATGGCGCTGGTGGTGACGCTGGCGCTGGCCACGCCGATGCGCAAGTCGGTCGGGCTGAAGCTGGGCTGGGTCATCTTCTTCTACGTGCTGGCCAAGGCTCTCGAACTGGCCGACCACCAGATTTATGAATTCACGCGGCACACGGTTTCGGGCCATACGCTGAAGCATCTGACGGCCTCGCTCGCCGGGCTGCCCGTGGTGCTCGCGCTCCACAAGCTCGAAATGCGCTGGGAAGCCGCACTACGGCACAATCCGGGCGCCGCCGCCGTGGCCGCCTGAGGAGCACTCTTCGAATGACAAATCCCGCCGCTGCCGCAGCCACACCCGTGGCCCACGAAGCGAACGCCCACGCCAACCAGTTCGCCCTCCTCAAGCAGCGGCGCTTCGCGCCTTTCTTCTGGACCCAGTTCGCGGGTGCGGCGAACGACAACCTGTTCAAGTTCGCCTTCACCGTCATGGTGACCTACCAGCTGCAGCTGGGCTGGATGCCGCCGGCCATGGCGGGGCTGGTGATCGGCGCGCTGTTCATCCTGCCGTTCCTGCTGTTCTCTGCCACGGCCGGCCAGCTCACCGACAAGTTCGACAAGACGAAGATGATCCGCTTCGTCAAGAACCTCGAGATTGCGATCATGGTGCTCGCGGCCTGGGGCTTCGTGCGGGCCGACGCGGTGGTGTTGCTGGGCTGCGTGTTCCTCATGGGCCTGCACTCCACGCTGTTCGGGCCGGTCAAGTTCGCCTACCTGCCGCAGGTGCTCGACGCGCGCGAACTCACGGGCGGCAATGGCATGGTCGAGATGGGCACCTTCGTCGCCATCCTGCTCGGGCAGGTGGCGGGCGGGCTGCTGGTGGCGGTGCCGCAGATCGGCCACATGAGCGTGGCCGTGGGCTGCGTGCTGCTGGCGCTGGTCGGCCGGGGCGTGGCGCAGGCCATACCCAAGGCGCCGGCCACCGACCCGGGGCTGGTCATCAATTGGAACCCGATCAGCGAAACCTGGCGCAACCTCAAGCTCGCGAACCAGAACGTGGTGGTGTTCCGCTCGCTGCTGGGCATCTCGTGGATGTGGTTCTTCGGGGCGGTGTTCCTGAGCCAGTTCCCGAGCTTCGCGAAGGAAGTGCTGCACGGCGACGAGCAGGTGGCCTCGCTGCTGCTGGTGGTGTTCTCGGTGGGCATCGGCGTCGGCTCGCTGCTGTGCGAGACGCTGAGCCGCCGGCAGGTGGAAATCGGCCTGGTGCCGCTGGGCGCCATCGGCATGAGCGTGTTCGCCGTCGACCTTTACTTTGCGTCGCGCGGCCTGCCAGCCGTGCCCGAGATGGGCATCGGCGCCTTCGTGCGCCAGGGCGCCCACTGGCGCGTGATGGCCGACCTGGCGCTGCTGTCGCTGTTCGCGGGCCTCTACAGCGTGCCGATGTACGCGCTGATCCAGTTGCGCAGCCAGCCCACGCACCGCGCGCGCATCATCGCGGCGAACAACATCCTCAATGCACTGTTCATGATCGGCAGCTCGGTCATCGCGGGCGCGCTGCTGGGCGCGGGCTTCACCATTCCGCAGATCTTCTTGTTCACCGGCATCGCCAACGCGGTGGTGGCGTTCTACATCTTCATGCTGGTGCCCGAGTACCTGCTGCGCTTCGTGGCCTGGGTGCTGTCGCGCTTCGTCTACCGCTTCGACATCAAGGGCGAGTCGCACATTCCCACCGAGGGCGCGGCCGTGCTGGTGTGCAACCACGTGAGCTTCATAGACGCGGTGCTGCTGATGGCGGCAAGCCCGCGGCCGATCCGCTTCATCATGGACCACCGCATCTTCAAGGTGCCGGTGCTGGGCTGGCTGTTCAAGCTGGCCAAGGCCATTCCGATCGCGCCGCAGAAGGAAGACCCCGCGGCCTACGAAGCGGCTTTTGCCAAGGCGATCGGCGTGCTGCGCGAGGGCGACCTGCTCGCGATCTTCCCCGAGGGCGCGATCACGCGCGACGGCGAGCTGCAGCCGTTCAAGGGCGGCGTGATGAAGATCCTTGAAGGCGCGCGCGCCCAGGGCATCGAGCCGCCGGTGATCCCGATGGCGCTGACCAATCTCTGGGGCTCGTACTTCAGCCGCATCGAGCTGCGCGGCGGCGAGCGCGTGGCCATGGCCAAGCCGTTTCGCCGCGGCTTCTTCAGCCGCGTGGGGCTTAACGTCGGCGGTCCTGTGCCGCCGGTGGAAGTGCAGCCCGAGTCGCTGCGCCAGCGTGTGAGCGCCCTGCTGGCCGCCTGAGGCGCAGCTCCTTTCCGGCGCGCAAGGCGCCGGAAAGTATCGGTTGCAGATACCGGCGGCGCTGAAAACCGCAACTGGTGCAAGCATTCAAGCCCCGCGGTGCGGGAGCGAACCATCATTCGCCCACCTTCACTACGCCGCGAGGCACACATGCAACCCCTCTCATCGACCACGACCGTCTTCATCCAGCGCGACACGCGGGCCTGGCAGTTCCAGGCCTGGGCTTCGTTCGCGATCGCCGTCTTCCTGTGCGCCACCGGCCTGAGCTGGCTGCCGGGGGAGGCGCTGGACCGGGCGTTCATGGTGATGGGCTACGTGTTCTGCCTGAGCACCGCCTTCATGCTGGCCAAGTTCGTGCGCGACAGCCAGCAGGCCGCCGAGCGCAGCGCCGAAGCGACGCGCGACGTGCCCATGTGGAAGCTGGTCGTCTGGGGCAGCTTCTTCACCGCGATGGGCCTGACCGGCTGGGGCCTCGTGCGCATGGAGATCAACGAGGCCTACAAGGCCTTCCTGGGCGTGAGCTGGCTGTTCCTGATCAGCTCGGCCTTCACGCTGGCCAAGACGCTGCGCGACCGCCATGAAGCCGACATGGCCGAAGCCCGCCTGCAGGGCCGCCGCATGGCCCGTGCCGAAGCTGCTGCTTCTGCTGCCGAATAACCCGCGTCCAATCAACGAAAGCCCATCATGAAAAAGTCGATTGCCGCCGTTCTCGTCGCCGCCTGCACCGCCTTCGCGGGCATCTCGGCTCCCCTGCGTGCCCAGGCGCAGAGCGACGCCTCGGTCGCCCTCTCGCTGATGCCTGTGGCATCGGTGGTGGTCGCCGCCTCTGCGGTGGGGGCCTCGGCCACCGCGGCGGTCGCCGTGCCTGCCGCGCTGTCTGTGGGCGGCTCGACGCTCACCGTGATCGCGGTCGAAGCCTCTGCCGACGGCACGGTGTACCTGCTCGAACGCGCTTCGGACGGCGCGCGCGCCAGCATCAAGGTCGCGGGCCGCGCGGCTGACGGCGTGTCGAAAGCCGTGGGCACCAGCGTCCTCGTCAGCGTGATCGGCACCGGCGTGGTGCTGTCGGCCGCCGGCGAGGTGCTGGCCTTCGTGCCCAACGCCATCGGCCGCGCGCTGCTCCACAACGAGAGGTTGTCGTGAACCGGGCACTGCCGCTGCTGCTCGGGCTTGCGGTCTTGCTGCCGATGCAGGCGCAGGCCGGCCGCTCGTGCGGGCAGGTCAAGCCTGCGCCTGAAGTGATCGTCAAGGGCATGCAACTGGCCGAGCGCACCTCGCAGGCGCTCGACGCCAGCGGCGCGCGCGTCGTGATCCTGGCGCGCGCGGGGCAGGACCTGAGCAAGTACGGCCTGCGCTACTCGCACCTGGGCATCGCCTACAAGACGGATGCCGGCCCGTGGCGCGTGGTGCACAAGCTCAACCAGTGCGGGACCGCAGTGGCCGCCGTCTACCGCCAGGGGCTCGGCGAGTTCTTTCTCGACGACCCGTGGCGCTACGAGGCCGCCTGGGCCGTGCCCACGCCGCAGGTGCAGGCGCAGCTGCTGGCCGCGCTGAACGAACCGCCCGCGCGCATCGTGCGGCTGCACACCGCGCCCTACAGCATCGTGAGCTACGCCTGGGGCCAGAAGTACCAGCAGTCGAACCAGTGGGCCGTCGAGACGCTGGCCGCCGCCATGGAGCCCGCCACCATCGGCAGCCGCGCGCAGGCGCAGGCCTGGTTGCAGTTCAAAGGCTACGAGCCGACCGTGCTGAAGCTCGGCCCGCTCACCCGGCTGGGCGGGCGCGTAGGCTCGGCCAACGTGGCCTTCGACGACCATCCGAACGACAAGCGCTTCTCGGATCGCATCGAGACCGTGACGGTCGATTCTGTGTTCGCATGGTTGCCGCGTGCCGGGCTCGGCGCGGCGCCGGTGACCTTGAAGCTTCAATAAGAACGTGGAGAAAACAACATGAGCAAATCCTTGCGCCTTTCCGAAAAATGGTTCCGCCGCGGCCTCTGGCTGGTGGCGCTGGTGTTCGCGAGCTTCCTCATCGGGCTCGGCAGCACCGTCGTGAGCGACCTGCCCCAGGTCGAGCGCGTGCGCGGCATCGACGACTTCATCGACAAGCCGGCGGCCGAGCCGCTGCGCGCCACCGTCAAGGCCTCGGAAGCCGCCGAGCTGCAGGCCGCGCGCGACCTCGACCAGATCCGCCTGCAGCTCAACGCCGCGCAGCAGGCCAGCGCCAATGCGCGCGAGACCTTCGGCAACTGGATCTCCACGCGGCGCGCCACCGCGCAGCCCGATCAGGACACCGAGCTCATCGCGCGCACCAAGGCGCTCGACGCCTTCAAGCAGAAGGAGGAGGAGCTGCAGCGCAAGGTCAACGCGCAGCAGAAGATCGCGCTCGACGCGCGCCAGGCCGAGCAGCGCGCCTCCGAAGCGCTGTCGGTGCTGGAGCGCGACGCGCAGCTCAAGCTCGACGCCGAGTACCGCCGCATCGAACTGCGCGTATTCGCCTACCGGCTGGCGCTCACGCTGCCGCTGCTCGTCGTGGCCGGCTGGCTCTTCGTGAAGAAGCGCAAGAGCACCTGGTGGCCGTTCGTGTGGGGCTTCATCTTCTTCGCGCTGTTCGCCTTCTTCGTCGAGCTGGTGCCCTACCTGCCGAGCTACGGCGGCTATGTGCGCTACGTGGTGGGCATCCTGCTCACCGTGCTGGTGGGTCGCTACGCGATCATCGCGCTCAACCGCTACCTGGCGCGCCAGAAACTCGCCGAGCAGCAGCCCGACCAGGTGCGCCGCGAGGAGCTGAGCTACGACGTCGCCCTGGCGCGCCTGGGCAAGAGCGTATGCCCCGGCTGCGAACGGCCGGTCGACCTGAAGAACAACGAGATCGACTTCTGCCCGCACTGCGGCATCGGCCTGTTCGACCACTGCGGCCAGTGCGAGACGCGCAAGAGCGCGTTCTCCAAGTTCTGCCATGCCTGCGGAACCTCGGCGGGCGCGCAGACGCAGTCGCCGCACACACCTGTGACCGGCACTGCGCAATCGGTCACGCCGGGTGCCCCGGTTCTGCCGGCCACGTAGCGGAACCGCCGCACGGGCGTGCTACAACCCCAGGGCTGCGGCACGCAACGCCGTGCCGCGGGTTTTCCCATTCACATTGACGGAGTACACCCATGAGCATTTTCGGCAAGATTTTTTCCAAGATTTTTCCGTCGGCCAACGCCGCTGAAGTCGTCGCCGCACCGCCGGCGGCTGCACCGGGCGCGCCGGCCGCTGCCGCACCGCCGCCTGCGATCCCGCTGGGCGACGTGCCCGCCGTCCTGGACGCGATGCCTGGTGCCGCCGGCCTGAACTGGCGCACCTCGATCGTCGACCTGCTCAAGTTGCTGGGCCTGGACAGCAGCCTCGCCGCGCGCAAGGAACTGGCCAGCGAAATTCTCTACAGCGATGGCGAGCCGGGTTCGGCCGAATGGAACATCGGCCTGCACAAGCAGGTGATGAGCCGCATCGCCGCCAATGGCGGCACGCTGCCAGCCGAACTGCGCGACTAAGAAGATCGGTACCCGGGAATTTTCTTTTTCCAGAAACACCGCGGAACCGGCTTCGCCGGGCCGCAGGTGTTGCCCCCGGTAGGGGGTTGGCGAAGCGACACGAAGTGCGCGTAGCCTGGGGGCGAGCCTGTTTCAGGTCCAGCCCGCATCCACCACGTAGTCCTGTGCGGTGCACATGCGCGAATCGTCGGCCGCGAGGAACAGCGCCATTGCCGCGATGTCTTCCGCCATCACGCGGCCCGGCAGGCACTGGGCCGCATCGATCTCCGCGCCCGATTCGGGCTTCACCCACAGCTTGATCTGCCGTTCGGTCATCACCCAGCCCGGCACGATCGAATTCACGCGGATGTTCTGCTTGCCCAGGTCGCGCGCCAGCGAGCGCGTGAGGCCGCGCGCCGCCGCCTTGCAGGCCTGGTACACCGGATAGCCCCGGCCCTTGATCATCCAGCTGATCGAGCCGAAGTTGATGATCGATCCGCCGCCCAGCGCACGCATGTCGTCCGCCACTGCCTGCGCGGCAAAGAACTGGTGCTTGAAGTTGACGGCCACGAGGCGGTCGAAGTCCTCGCTGGTCACGTCGGCCATCTCGTGGCGGCGGTCGTTGGCTGCGTTGTTCAGCAGCACGGCGATCGGGCCGAAGCGTTGGCGCACCGCGTCGATGGTGGCGTCGAGCGCGGCCGTGTCGGTCACGTCGCAGGCCTGGAACAGCGCAGGGTGCTCGCCTTGCAGCTGCGCCGCGAGCGCGTTGCCGGCGGCGGTGTCGAGGTCGCAGAAGCCGACCTTCGCGCCCTGTGCGTGAAAGGCCCGCACCAGCGATTCGCCGATGCCGCTGGCGCCGCCGGAAATGAACACGGTGCGCCCGGCCAGCGACGGATAGCGGGCGGTGTAGGGAGAAGATGCGTTGGTCATGGGAATGCGGCAACAGCAGTGGAAACGGAAGGCAAGCGTAGCGGATGAGCGGGCCCCCGGCGAGCCCGGGGTTGCCGGTCGGCGTATGGCTTCCGGCGAATGGGCAGCGCCGACGGGCGTGGCTACGCTCCTGCCCCATGACGAACACCTTTCCCCGCCGCGCCGTCCTGGCGCTCGCGCTTCTTCCCGCCGCCCTGGCGGTGCGTTCCGTGCGCGCACAGGCGCCGGCGCCCGTGCAGCTCTTCAAGGTGGTCTCGCCGCGCGACGAGGTGATCGTGGGCGCCGACGCGGCGCTGCTCGGCGCGGGCTCCGGCCCCGCCGTGGAGCGGCTGGCCGCGCAGCTGGCCGCCAAGGGCCAGCTCACGCTGTGGCAGTACGCCTCGCACAAGGACTCGGGCGGCGCGCTGGTGCAGGCGCCGCTCAGGCAGATCGTGGTCTTCAAGAACGAGGCGCTGCGTATCGAGCCCTACGCCACCCCGCTGCCCATCCAGGCCCCGAAGTAAGAAGAGGCCTCAGACGCCTCGTGCCCGCTCCGACTTGAAGCGCGCGCGGAACTCGGTGAACGAGCCCGCGTCGAGCGACGCGCGGATCTCGCGCATCAGGTTCAGGTAGTAGTGCAGGTTGTGGATGGTCGTGAGCATCGGCCCGAGCATTTCGCCGCAGCGGTCGAGGTGATGCAGGTAGGCGCGGCTGAAGCCCTCGCGTCCGCCGTCGTTCCACGAAACGCCCGAGGTGCCGGCGCACGCATGGCAGGTGCAGCTGGGGTCGATGGGCTGCGGATCGCTCTTGTGGCGTGCGTTGCGCATCTTCAGGTCGCCGAAGCGCGTGAACAGCGTGCCGTTGCGCGCATTGCGCGTGGGCATCACGCAGTCGAACATGTCCACGCCATCGGCCACGCCCTGCACCAGGTCCTCGGGCGTGCCCACGCCCATCAGGTAGCGCGGCTTGTTCGCGGGCAGCCGGTGCGGCGTGTGGCCCATGATGTGCAGCATCTCTTCCTTGGGCTCGCCCACGCTCACGCCGCCGATGGCGTAGCCCGGGAAGTCCATGTCGACCAGCGCGGCGAGCGACTCCTCGCGCAGGTTCTCGAACATGCCGCCCTGCACGATGCCGAACAGCGCGTTCGGGTTCTCCAGCCGTGCGAATTCGCTCTGGCAGCGCCTGGCCCAGCGCAGGCTCAGCTCCATCGAGATGCGCGCCTCGGCCTCCGTCGTGATATGGCCCTTGGTGTCATAGGGCGTGCACTCGTCGAACTGCATCACGATGTCGCTGTTCAGGATGGTCTGGATCTGCATCGAGACCTCGGGCGTGAGGAACAGCTTGTCGCCGTTGACGGGCGAGGCGAACTTCACGCCTTCCTCGCTGATCTTGCGCATCGCGCCCAGCGACCACACCTGGAAGCCGCCCGAGTCGGTGAGGATGGGCTTGTCCCACTTCTCGAACTGGTGCAGCCCGCCGAAGTTCGCCATCACGTCCAGGCCGGGGCGCATCCACAGGTGGAAGGTGTTGCCCAGGATGATCTGCGCGCCCATCTCCTCGAGGCTGCGCGGCATCACGCCCTTGACGGTGCCGTAGGTGCCCACGGGCATGAAGATCGGCGTCTGCACCTTGCCGTGGTTGAGCGTGAGCGTGGCGCGGCGCGCGTGGCTGTCGGGGTCGGTCTTGAGGAGTTCGAAGTTCAGCATGTCGTTCAGTCCGTTTGTCGCGCGAGCAGCATGGCGTCGCCATAGCTGAAGAAGCGGTAGCCGTTGGCGATGGCATGGGCATACAGCGCCATCACGTGCTCGTAGCTCGCGAAGGCCGAGACCAGCATCATCAGCGTGCTCTTCGGCAAGTGGAAGTTCGTCACCAGCAAGTCGACGTGTTCGAACACGAAGCCCGGCGTGATGAAGATGCGCGTGTCGCCCGTGGCTTCGCCGCTCTTGGCCCACGATTCGAGCGTGCGCACCGTGGTCGTGCCGACCGCAACGACACGGCCGCCGCGTGCCTTGCATTCGGCAATCGCGCGCTGCGTGGCCTCGGGCACCTCATAACGCTCGGCGTGCATCGTGTGTTCGGCGATGTTCTCGGTCTTCACCGGCTGGAAGGTGCCGGCGCCCACGTGCAGCGTGACGCTGGCGCGCTGCACGCCGTGCGCATCGAGCTCGGCCAGCAGTGCCTCGTCGAAATGCAGTGCGGCGGTGGGCGCGGCCACCGCGCCGGGCACGCGTGCGAACACGGTTTGGTAGCGGCTCTCGTCGTCGGCCGAATCGGTGTGCGTGATGTAGGGCGGCAGCGGCACGTGGCCGCAGCGGGCCATCAGCGCGTACGGGTCTTCGCCCGCGTCGCTCTCGAAGCCGAAGCGGAACAGCGCGCCGTCTTCGTCCGGCCAGCGGCCCAGCAGCGTGGCGCGAAAGCCGCCGACCATCTCGAGCGTGGTGCCCACGGGCGGCTTCTTGCTGACCTTCATATGGGCGACCACCTCGTGGCCCTGCAGCACGCGCTCGACCAGCAGCTCGAGCTTGCCGCCGGTCGGCTTCTCGCCGAACAGGCGCGCCTTGACCACGCGCGTGTCGTTGAAGACGAGCAGGTCGCCCGCGCGCAGCAGCGAAGGCAGGTGTTTGAAGATGCGGTCGACTGGCGCGGGCCCCGTGCCGTCGAGCAGGCGGGAGGCGGTGCGTTCGGTGGCCGGGTGTTGCGCCACCAGCTCGGGCGGCAAGGCGAAATCGAAATCGGAAAGCGTGAAGGCGCGCATGGTGCTTGAGGGCCGGACGGGCCCGTGCCAAGGAGGCATGGGAAGAGAAGGATGCAGGAAGCGGGCGATTGTCCCATGGGCTGGAATCACGGGCTCGGCAGGGGGTTGCCGAGGCAGAATCGACGCATGGTCGATTCCTACGTCGCGCGCGTCCCGCCAGCCCCTGCTCCTCCTTCCGAAGGCGAGCTCTTCAAGAAGATCCTGGGCGGCGCCTGGATGGGACTGCACCCCGACATCCGCCGGCGCTTCGACAAGAACCCCTCGCCCGGCAAGGCGCTGCATTACCTGGGCGCGCTCAGCGAGTTGCGCTGCTCGCGCTTCGGCAAGCTGCTGGGGCACCTCACGCAGCCGATGATCCAGGGCGCGCTGATCCCCTACAGCGACAGCCACTTCCCCGTGGAGATCCAGGTCTACGCCAAGCCCGGCGACCCCGCCATCTACAAGCAGCGCATCTACCGCCTGCACGGGCGCAAGCCGATCCAGTTCACCAGCTTCATGCGCGAGAGCGAGCGCGGCGAGGTGCTGGAGTACGTCGGCATGGGCCTGGGCATGAAGCTGGTGCTGAGCGTGGAGAACGGCAGCCTGCATTTCCAGAGCGACGGCTATTTCTGGGACGTTTTCGGCTGGCGCATTCCGTTGCCCGGTGTCTTCACGCCCGGCAAGACCTTTCTCTGGCACCACAACGAGACGCCCGAGCGCTTCAACATCCGCATCGAGATCCGCCACTGGCTGATGGGCACCACCTTCACGCAGGTCGGCGTGTTCGAGGAAGTGGCCGAGCCGCAGGCGGTGGCCGCATGACGCTCGACACGCACCTGCTGGCCCTGCAGCTCATGGCGGCCCAGGGCGTGCTGGGCGCTTTCGACACGCTCTACCACCACGAGGGCACAGAGGCGCTGCCGCGGCGCGGCACGGCGGCGCGCGAGCTGGCGATCCACGCGACGCGCTCGTCCATCTACTGCGCGCTGTTCCTCGGACTGTCGGCGTGGGCCTGGCACGGCGCGTGGGCGTGGGTGCTGCTCGCGGTGTTCGGCGTCGAGATCGTGCTCACGCTGTGGGACTTCGTGGTCGAGGACGGCAGCCGCCTGCTGCCGCCCACCGAACGGGTCACGCACACGGTGCTGGCCATCAACGCCGGCGCGTTCATCGCGCTGCTGGCGATGAGCGCGGTCGGCTGGGCCGCGCAGCCGACCGCGATGGTGTGGCAGCCGCACGGCTGGCTCAGCGCGTTCCTGGCGTTGTGCGGCGTGGGCGTGGGTCTCTCGGGCCTGCGCGATGGCTTCGCGGCGCGCGCGCTGTTCGGGCAGCACAAGCAGGCGCAGGCGCGCGATGCCCTGGCGCCGGTGCGCTTCGGCACCAAGCCGCAGCATGTGCTGGTCACGGGCGGTACCGGCTTCATCGGCCAGATCCTCGTGCGCCACCTGTTGGCCGACGGCCATGCGGTGACGGTCTGGACGCGCGATGCGCGCTCGGCCGCCTGGGACTTCGGCGGCGCGGTGCGCTGCGTGCAATCGCTCCACCAGGTCCCGGCGGCCGACGATGTCGACGTGGTCGTCAACCTCGCGGGCGCGCGAATCCTGGGCATGCGCTGGAGCGAACGGCGACGCCAGCAGCTGCTCAGGAGCCGCGAAGGGCTGACGCAGCAGCTGGTGGCATGGATCGCCACGCGGCCACGCAAGCCGTGGCTGCTGCTCTCGGGCTCCGCCATCGGCTACTACGGCGTCCAGCCGCAGGGCCACGCCGCCGAACTCGCCGAAGATGCGCCGCCGCAAGAGATCTTCATGTCGCAGCTGTGCCAGCGCTGGGAGCAGGCGGCACGCGCCGCTGTCACGCACGGTGTGCACGTGGCCTGCATGCGTTTCGGCTTCGTGCTCGGCCACCAGGGCTCGCTGCCGCAGTTGCTGATGCCGGTCCGGCTCGGCATGGGCGGGCGGCTGGGCAGCGGGCGGCAATGGCTGTCGTGGGTGCATGTGCATGACCTGGTCCGCGCGATGGCGCATGTGTGGAGCGTGGCCGAACGGGCCGCGGCCCCCGCGACTGCGCAGGCTTTCAACTTCACCGCGCCCGGTGCGCTGAGCCAGGAAGAATTCACCCGCGTCGCCGCCAGCGTGCTGCACCGCCCCTGCTGGATGCCGACTCCCGCGGCGCCCGTCAGGCTGCTGCTCGGCGAGCAGGCCGACCTGCTGCTCGAAGGCCAGCGCGTGGTGCCCGCGCAGTTGCTGCGCACCGGCTTCCAGTTCATGTTCCCCGATGCCCGCAGCGCCTTGGCGGACCTTTGCCGCCCGCGCTAGAAGCCCGTCCGTGCCTCCCAAGAAAGCCCCGTCCCCTGCAGCTTCCGCGAGTGCCGCCGCGCCGGTGCCCGCAGGCCCGCCCGGCAGCGGCCTGAGCCAGGTGCAGCGCGCCTTGCGCAAGCTGGGCCTCGTGCGCGACATCGACTTCGCGCTCTACCTGCCGATGCGCTACGAGGACGAGACGCGCATCGTGCGCCTGGCCGACACGCGCGACGGCGACATGGCGCAGGTCGAAGGCGTGATCACCGAATGCGAGGTGGTGTACCGCCCGCGCCGCCAGCTGCTGGCGACCATCGACGACGGCAGCGACACCTGCCAGCTGCGCTTCTTCAACTTCTATCCCTCGCAGCAGAAGCAGCTGGCGGTCGGCGCGCGGGTGCGGGTGCGCGGCGAGGTGCGCGGCGGCTTCGTGGGGCGGCAGATGATGCATCCGAGCGTGAAGGCGGCCGGCACCGCATTGCCGAATGCGCTCACGCCGGTCTACTCCACCGTGGCCGGGCTCGCGCAGCCGGTGCTGCGGCGCGAGGTGCGTTCGGGCCTGGCGCGCGCGGTGCTCGACGAGACCATTCCGGTGCAGATCGGTCTGCGCGGCGCGTGGGATCTGCGCAGCGCACTGAGCTTCCTGCACTACCCGACGCCCGACGTGTCTATTGCCGCACTCGAAGACCACAGCCACCCGGCATGGCAGCGCATCAAGGCTGAGGAACTGCTGGCGCAGCAACTGTCGCAACTGCAGGCCCGGCTGGAGCGCGCAGCCCAGCGTGCGCCGGTGCTGCCTGCGCCGACCGAGGCGGTCGCCACTTCGCTGCATGCGCAGCTGCTCGCGGTGCTGCCCTTCGGCCTGACCGGTGCGCAGCAGCGCGTGGGCGAGGAGATCACGGCCGACCTGCACCGCCAGATCCCGATGCACCGCCTGCTGCAGGGCGACGTGGGTTCGGGCAAGACCGTGGTGGCGGCGCTGGCGGCGGCGCGCTGCATCGACGCGGGTTTCCAGTGCGCGCTGATGGCGCCCACCGAGATCCTCGCGGCCCAACACTTCGGCAAGCTGGTCGGCTGGCTCGATCCGCTGCTCGCTGCGCGCGGCCTGCGCGTGGCGTGGCTCACGGGCAGCCAGAAGAAGAAGGAGCGCGACGAGATGTCGGCGGCGGTGGAGAGCGGCCAGGCCGCGTTGGTCATCGGCACGCACGCGGTCATTTCCGAGAAGGTTCGCTTCAAGAATCTCGCACTGGCCATCATCGACGAGCAGCACCGCTTCGGCGTGGCTCAGCGTCTTGCGTTGCGCGGCAAGGCCGTCGGGCACCTGGAGCCGCATCTGCTGATGATGAGCGCCACGCCGATCCCGCGCACGCTCGCGATGAGCTACTACGCCGACCTCGACGTCTCCACGCTCGACGAGCTGCCGCCGGGCCGCACGCCCATCGTCACCAAGCTGGTGGCCGACCATCGGCGCGACGAGGTCATCGACCGCATCCACGCACAGATCGCGCAGGGCCGGCAGGTGTACTGGGTGTGCCCGCTGATCGAGGAGAGCGAGGCGGTCGACCTGCGCAACGCGACCGAAACGCGCGACGAGCTGGCCGACACGCTCGGCGAGCCCATCCAGGTCGGCCTGCTGCATTCGCGCATGCCCACGGCCGAGAAGCAGGCGGTGATGGCCGCATTCACCGCCAACGAGATTCAGGTGCTGGTGAGCACGACCGTGATCGAGGTGGGCGTCGACGTGCCCAACGCCTCGCTGATGGTGATCGAGCATGCCGAGCGCTTCGGCCTTTCGCAGCTGCACCAGCTGCGCGGCCGCGTGGGGCGCGGCGCGGCGGCCTCGGCCTGCGTGCTGCTCTATGCGCCGGGCGACAGCGGCCGTGTTGGCGAAGCGGCGCGCGCGCGGCTCAAGGCAATGGCCGAGACCGGCGACGGCTTCGAGATCGCGCGGCGCGACCTGGAGATTCGCGGTCCCGGCGAGTTCCTGGGCGCGCGGCAGTCGGGCGCACCGCTGCTGCGTTTTGCCGACCTGACGACCGATACGCTGCTGCTCGACTGGGCGCGCGAACTGGCACCGGTGATGCTGCAGAAGCACCCTGACCTGGCCCAGCGCCACATCGACCGCTGGCTCGGCACCAAGGCCGAGTATCTGAAAGCCTGATTCCGGGATCGCAACGCAAATGAACCTTCGATTCGTGGAAGCCTTCCACTGGGCGGTGGCGCTCAAGAGCATCACGCGCGCCTCCGAGAAGCTGCACCTGACCCAGTCGGCCCTGTCCAGCCGCATCGCCGCGCTTGAGCGCGAACTCGGCGTGCTGCTGCTCGACCGGCGCGACAAGCAGTTCCGCCTGACCGTGGCGGGGCAGCGCTTCCATGCCTTCGCGCAGAAGCTGCTCGAGATGCAGATGCACATCAAGGCCGAGATGGGCTCGGGCGCGGCGCGCGAGACGGTGCTGCGCGTCGGCGCCATCGAGTCGGTGGTGCACAGCTGGCTCACCGGCTGGCTCAAGCACATGCAGGCCACCCACCCGGACTTTGAGCTCGAACTCACGGTCGAAACCACGCCGGTGCTGGTCGACCAGCTGCAGCGCGGCAAGCAGGACCTGGTGTTCGCCGCGCTGCCCGCCGCCGGCGACGGCGTGCGCACGCGCGCCGTGCCGCCGATGCCCATGTGCTTCGTCGGCCACCGCGAGCTGCACCTGAAACGGCGCTACCGCCTGGCCGACCTGCTGTCGCTCGACCTGCTGACCTTCCAGCGCGGCTCTCAGCCGCACGTGGCGCTGCTCGAGCTGTTCCGCGAGGCCGGCAGCCCGCCGCCGCGCGTGCACGCGATCTCTTCGATCTCGGCCATGGCCCAGCTGGTCGAGGCGGGCTTCGGCGTCGCCACGCTGCCGCGCGCGGTGGTCGAGCCGCTGGCGCGGCGCCTGCCGCTGCGCGTGCTGCCGTGCGAAGACACGCTGGAGCCGCTGCCCATTTACGCGAGCTACCGCGACGACCCGTCGTCGCCGCTGCCGGAGGCCGCGCTCGGCTCCGCCGTGGTGCATGCCTCGCACCGCCAGGGGTCATCGAAAAAATCGATGAGCTGAGCGAGAAACTTTGCGTTGGCGTTCGTGAGCGCGCATTCCCACAATCCGGCGCATCACAACACAGCGATGCATTGCGCATCGGGAACGCCATGTCGAGCCGCCATTCCTTCGAACAACAACCCGGTCCCTCGAGCAGCGCGCTGGCCGTGCGCCTTGCCGCCCGCAGCGGCGCGCTGAACACGCACACCAGCGGCCTCGCCAGCGCCCACGCGCAGGGCAACCTGGTGATCCTGCCGAAGTCGCATGCCGGCGACTTCCTGCGCTTCTGCCAGGCCAACCCCAAGCCCTGTCCGCTGTTGGGCGTGTCCGAGGCCGGTGACCCGGCGCTGCCGGTGCTCGGCGAGGACATCGACATCCGCACCGACCTGCCGCGCTACCGCGTCTGGCGCGAAGGCGAACTGGTCGACGAGCCTACCGACGTTCGGGCGCTCTGGCGCGACGACCTGGTGAGCTTCGTGATCGGCTGCTCCTTCACCTTCGAGCATGCGCTGATGGCCGAGGGCATCGCGCTGCGCCACGTCGCGCAGGGCCGCAACGTGGCGATGTACCGCACCTCGATCGAGACCGTGCCGGCGGATCCGTTCCACGGGCCGATGGTGGTGTCGATGCGACCGCTGCGCGCGGCCGACGCTATCCGCGCGGTGCAGATCACCTCGCGCTTTCCGGCCGTGCACGGCGCGCCGGTGCACATCGGCGATCCGGCGCTGATCGGCATCCGCGCCATCGGCGTGCCGGACTACGGCGATGCCGTGGAGGTGATGCCCGACGAGCTCCCCGTGTTCTGGGCCTGCGGCGTGACGCCCCAGGCCGTGCTGGCGGCCGCGCGGCTGCCGTTCGCGATCACCCATGCACCGGGCGCGATGCTCGTTACCGACCTGCTGCACCACCGCCTGGCGGCCTTCTAGGCTGCCCTTTTTTTCACCCGAGACCCAGGAGACCACGACCATGAAGAGCACCCTCGATGCAGCCCCCGCGGCCGGCGATGCGCCTGCCGGCGAGAACTGGCTGCGCACGCTCAATCCCAACGAGAAGCGCACGCTCGCCGCGTCTTTCAGCGGCTACGCGGTCGACGCGTTCGACTACTACACGCTGCCGCTGGTCACGCCGATCCTGCTGTCGCTGTGGGGCATGAGCAAGACCGAGGTCGGCCTGATCGGCACCGCCACGCTGGTCGCCTCGGCCATCGGCGGCTGGGTGGCGGGCATCCTGGCCGACATGTATGGCCGCGTGCGCATCCTGCAGCTGACGATCCTGGTGTTCGCGATCTTCACCTTCGCCTGCGGCCTGTCGCGCACGCCCGAGGAACTGCTGATCGCCCGCACGCTGCAGGGCCTGGGCTTCGGCGGCGAATGGGCGGTGGGCTCGGTGCTCATCGCCGAGATGATCCGGCCGGCCTACCGCGGCAAGGCCGTGGGGCTGGTGCAGAGCAGCTGGGCCATCGGCTGGGGAGCGGCGGTGCTGGTGTCGATGGCGCTGTTCTCGTTCCTGCCTGCGGAGATCTCGTGGCGTGCGATGTTCCTGCTGGGCCTGCTGCCGGCGCTGCTGATCGTCTTCATCCGCCGCTCGATCCGCGACCCGGAAATCTACGTGCAAAGCCGAGCTGCCGTGGCGCGCGGCGAACGCAGCGGCAATTTCCTCGCGATCTTCAAGCCCGGCATGCTCGGCACCACGGTGCTCGCGAGCCTGCTGTTCACCGGCATGCAGGGCGGCTACTACGCCATCGGCGTCTGGCTGCCGACCTTCCTGAAGAACGAGCGCCATCTCACCGTGCTGGGCTCGGGCGGCTACCAGTTCATGTTCATCGTGGGCGCCTTCATCGGCTACCTGTGCGGTGCCTACCTGTCGGACCGCCTTGGCCGGCGCCGCGCCTTCATCCTGTTCGCCGTCGGCGCCGGTTCGCTGGTCTATGCCTACACGCTGCTGCCCATTACGGACGGCCTGATGCTGCTGCTGGGTTTTCCGCTGGGCTTCTTCATGTCGGGCATCTTCAGCGGCGCGGGTGCCTTCCTGGCCGAGCTGTTTCCCAACGAGCTGCGCGGTTCGGGGCAGGGCTTTTGCTACAACTTCGGACGCGGCATCGGCGCCACCTTCCCCGCGTTGGTCGGCGTGCTGAGCGACCGCATGCACCTGCCGCTGGGTACCGCCATCGGCGTGTGCGCGGCCATCGCCTACGCCATGGTGGTCCTGGTGGCCCTGTGCCTGCCCGAGACGCGCGGGCGCGATCTGCGCCAAAACTGATCCGGCGCATTCCCTCTTCGTTCGCGTGACCGCCTGCCCCCGGCAGGCAGGCCGCCTGCATTGAACCGAGAGCGCGCATCACCGCGCGCCGGGACGAACATGAACATCGACTTGAACAGCGACCTCGGCGAGAGCCTGGGCGTATGGCGCATGGGCGACGACGCCGCCATGCTTTCTCTCGTGAGCAGCGCCAATGTGGCCTGCGGCTTCCATGCGGGCGACCCGGCCGGCATTTTGCGCACGCTGCGCCAGGCGAAGGAGCGCGGCGTTGCCGTCGGCGCCCACGTGGCCTACCGCGACCTCGTGGGCTTCGGGCGCCGCAACATGGACGTCGACAGCGCCGACCTGCGCGCCGACGTCATCTACCAGATCGGCGCGCTCAAAGGCCTTGCCGCCGCTGCCGGCACCACAGTGCGCTACGTGAAGCCGCATGGCGCGCTCTACAACACCATCGCCCACGACGAGCGCCAGGCGCGCGACGTGATCGCTGCCATGCGCGAGATCGACCCCGGCCTGTGTCTGGTGGCGCTGGCGGGTTCGCCGCTGCTGGGCTGGGCGCGCGGCGAAGGCCTGCGCGCCGTGGCCGAAGCCTTTGCCGACCGCGCCTACACGCCGCAGGGCACGCTGGTGTCGCGCCGTGAACCCGGCGCGGTGCTGCACGATGCCGACGAAGTGGCCGCGCGCATGCTGCGGCTGGCCACCGACGGCGTGGTCACGGCCATCGACGGCAGCACGGTGCGCATCGAGGCCGAGTCGGTCTGCGTGCACGGCGACAGCCCGGGCGCGGTCGAGATGGCGCGCCAGGTGCGCGCGCGGCTCGAACAGGCAGGCGTGACGATCCGCTCCTTCGTGGATTCAGCCGCATGACGATGCGCTTCCTGCCGGTCAACCTGAATGCGGTGCTGGTCGAACTCGACGACCTGCCGCAGACCCTCGCGCTGCTGGCCTCGCTGCGCGCCGAACCCATCGCGGGCATCGAAGAATTGGTTCCTGCCGCGCGCACGCTGCTGATCACTTTCCGCCCGGCTGCGATTGCGGCCGATGAACTCGTGCGGCGGGTCGGCGGGCGCAGCCTCGACGCGCGCGAGACGCGCATCGACAAGCGCATCGAGATTCCCGTGCGCTACGACGGTGAAGACCTGGCCGAGGTGGCCGGTCTGCTGGGCATCGCGCCCGAGGAGGTGGTTCGCCGCCACACCGGCAGCGACTACACCGTCGCCTTCACCGGCTTCGCGCCGGGCTTTGCTTATCTTTCAGGCGGGCACCCGAGCCTGAACGTGCCGCGCCGCACGGTGCCGCGCACGCGTATTCCGGCGGGCGCGGTCGGCCTTGCGGGCAGCTTCAGCGGCGTCTACCCGCAGGCCAGCCCCGGCGGCTGGCAGATCATCGGCATCACCGATGCGCCGATGTGGGACCTGGCGCGCGAGACGCCGGCGCTGCTGCAGCCGGGCGACGCGGTGCGCTTCGTGGATGTCACCGGATTGCCGCTGGCTGTGCCTGTGGCCACGGCGTCCGCGCCTTCGCAACCCGCTGCTGTGGATGGCGGCTGCGCCTTCGAGATTCGCGCTGCGGGGCTGCAGGCGCTGCTGCAGGATGGCGGCCGGCACGGCCAGGCCGGTCAGGGCGTGTCGGCCTCCGGTGCGATGGATCAGCGCTCGCTGCAGGCGGCCAACCGGCTGGTCGGCAACGCATCGGACATGGCCTGCGTGGAGATCGCCTATGGCGGCTTCCAGCTTGCATGCCGTGGCGACGCGGTGGTCGCCATCACCGGCGCGGACGGCCCCGTCACGCTGACCCGCGCCGATGGCGCGAAGTGGCCGCTGCCGCGCTACCAGCCCATCGCGCTGGCCGATGGCGACGTGCTGGCGCTGGGCGAGCCGCAGGCCGGCATCCGCAGCTACATCGCCGTGCGCGGCGGCTTCGACATCTCGCCCGTGCTCGGCAGTCTCTCGACCGACACGCTGGCCCGCGTCGGCCCGCCAGCCATCGCCGCGGGCGACGTGCTGCCCGTGCGCGCGGTCGCCACCGGCGCCGTGGTCGGTGCGCCCGAAACGCCGCCGGCGGACCTGCCCACCGTGCAGGAAGAAGTCGTGCTCGACATCGTGTTCGGCCCGCGCACCGACTGGTTCACGCCCGATGCGGTCGAGCTTCTGTGCAGCCAGCGGTGGGCGGTCACGCCGCAATCGAACCGCGTCGGCATCCGGCTCGCGGGCGAGGTGCCGCTGGCACGCGCCAATCACGCAGAGCTGCCCAGCGAGGGCACGGCGCGCGGCTCGATCCAGGTGCCGCCCAGCGGCCAGCCCGTGCTGTTCCTGGCCGACCATCCGCTGACCGGCGGCTATCCCGTGATCGCCTCCGTCGCCACCCATCACCTGGACCGCGCGGGGCAGATCCCCGTGAATGCGCGCGTCCGCTTCAAGCCGATGGCCGACGCCGGCTTTGTTGAAACCCTTGCACCGTGAGAGCTTCCCGATGAAAAAACTCCTGATCGCCAACCGCGGCGAAATTGCCGTGCGCATCGCACGCGCTTGCGCCGACCACGGCGTGCAATCGGTCGCGGTGTATGCCGACGCCGACCTGAATGCGCTGCACGTGCGCATGGCCGACGAGGCCTACGGGCTCGATGGCAACAAGCCCGCCGACACCTACCTGAACATCGCCAAGCTGCTCGCGGTGGCCGCGCGCAGCGGCGCCGATGCGGTGCACCCGGGCTACGGCTTTCTCTCGGAGAGTGCGGCGTTCGCGCAGGCCGTCATCGACGCCGGCCTCACGTGGGTCGGCCCCTCGCCCGCGGCCATCGCGATGCTGGGCGACAAGGTGCAGGCCCGCAAGCTCGCGATGAAGGTCGGCGCGCCGCTGGTCGCGGGCACGGCCGATCCGGTGAAGAACGCTGGCGAGGTGCTCGCCTTCGCCGAGAAGCACGGCCTGCCGGTCGCGATCAAGGCCGCGTTCGGCGGCGGCGGCCGCGGCATCAAGGTGGCGTGGCGGCTCGACGAGGTGGAAGACCTCTACGAATCGGCGGTGCGCGAGGCGGTGACGGCGTTCGGCCGCGGCGAGTGCTATGTCGAGCAGTTCCTCGACCGCCCGCGCCACGTCGAGGCGCAGGTGCTGGCCGACACGCACGGCAACGTTGTGGTGCTCGGCACGCGCGACTGCTCGCTGCAGCGGCGCAACCAGAAGCTGGTCGAAGAGGCGCCCGCGCCCTTCCTGAGTGACGAGCAGCGCGAACGCATTCACCAGTCGGCGCGCGACATCTGCGCGGAAGCCGGCTACACGGGCGCCGGCACGGTCGAGTTCATGCTGAGCGCGAGCGGTGCGATCTCTTTTCTCGAAGTGAACACGCGGCTGCAGGTGGAGCATCCGGTGACGGAGGAAACCACGGGCATCGACCTCGTGATCGAGCAGCTGCGCATTGCCGAGGGGCTGCCCTTGTCGATCAGGCAGACGCCGGTGCCGCGCGGCCATGCCTTCGAGTTCCGCATCAACGCCGAGGACGTGGGGCGCGGCTTCATGCCTTCGCCCGGGCCGGTCAAGGTGTTCGATGCGCCTTCGGGCCCCGGCGTGCGTGTCGATGCCGGTGTGGATGCCGGCTCGCAGGTGCCGGGCACCTTCGATTCGCTGATGGCCAAGCTCATCGTCACCGGCGCCACGCGCGAGCAGGCCGTCGCGCGGGCGCGCCGTGCGCTCAAGGAGTTCCGCATCGAGGGCCTGCCCACGGTGCTGCCATTCCACCGCGCCGTGATGGCGCACCCCGACTTCGTGTCGGGCGATGCATTCAAGGTGCACACGCGCTGGATCGAGACCGACTTCGCGAATGGCGAGGCCGCTGCGATGCGACCTGACCCGATGCCCGGCACGGCGCTGTTGCGCACGGCGATCGAAGTGGATGGGCGGCGGATGTCGCTGGGCTTGCCGGCCGTGCTGTTGAGTGGTTTGTCGTCTGCGGCTGCTGGTGGTGCGGGCATCGCAACGGCAGAACCGGCAGTGGCAGACGCCGCCGCCGTGGCCGCGCCGGTATCGGGCACGGTGCAAGGCTGGAAGGTGGCTGATGGCGACGAGGTCGCGGCGGGCAGCGTCATCGCCGTGATGGAGGCGATGAAGATGGAAATGCAGGTGCTCGCGCACCGGGCGGGGCGCATCGCTTTCTCGGTCGCCGCGGGTGGATACGTGGCCGCTGGCGCCGCCATTGCAACCATCGGCTGACATCGCGAGCCGGCTTGGGCAGCGATGAAAACCCTACTCGCCGCTGACGCAGTTGTTGCATCGCAACATGCTTTCGTGGCGCTTTTTTCTTGCCATACGACGAAAGGGCTCGGATTCCAGAAAGCGCGAATCGGGTGATTACTTCCCGATGAAATCTTTCGCGCTCAATGCCTCGTGCGACATGTTTTTACCCGGAAAACCGTCTCAGAAATTGTTGAAACGGCTTGTACATTGATTCGGAGTTAACGCTGCCGATTCATTCAAGACGTGGAGAAGTTCATGAGCACGGTCGATCCCCTGGGCGATGCATCTCCCCTCACTTCCGGCCAGATGGCCATGTGGCTCGGCGCGAAGTTCGCCTCGCCCGACACCAACTTCAATCTCGCCGAAGCCATCGACATAGAAGGCTGGATCGACCCCGCCGTCTTCGTGGCGGCCATGCAGCAGGTGACGCAGGAAGCCGAGGCCACGCGCCTGCACTTCGTCGATACCGCACAGGGAGCGCGCCAGGTCGTCGCGCCGGTTTTCACGCGCGAGATTCCCTACCTGGACTTCAGCGGCGATGAAGATCCGGCCGCCGCGGCACAGGCCTGGATGCACGCCGACTTCAGCCGCAACATCGACCTGGCGGAAGGGCCGCTGTGGCTGTCCGCGCTGATCCGCATCGCACCCGAGCGCCACATCTGGTACCACCGCAGCCATCACATTGTGCTGGACGGTTTCGGCGGCGGGCTGATCGCGCGCCGTTTCGCGGACATCTACAGCGCACGCATCGCCGGCACCGACGTGCCCGAGGCTTCGCGCCTCGCGCCCATCTCGCAGCTGGCCGAGGAAGAAAAGGCCTATCGCGAGTCCGGCCGCTTTCCGCGCGACCGCCAGTACTGGACGGAACGCTTCGGCGATGCGCCCGATCCGCTGAGCCTCGCCTCGCACCGCTCGGTCAACGTCGGCGGCCTGCTGCGCCAGACCGCGTACCTGCCGGCCGCGAGCGTGCGGGCCTTGCAGGGCATCGCGCAGCAACTGGGCACCACGCTGCCGCAGATCCTGATCGCCACCACTGCGGCCTACCTGTACCGCGCCACCGGCACCGAGGACATGGTGATCGGCATTCCGGTCACGGCGCGCCACAACGACCGCATGCGGCGCGTGCCGGCGATGGTGGCGAATGCGTTGCCTCTGCGGCTCGCGATGCGAGCGGACCTGCCGGTGCCGGAACTGATCCACGAGGTCGGGCGGCAGATGCGGCAGATCCTGCGGCACCAGTCGTACCGCTACGAGCACCTGCGCAGCGACCTGAACATGCTGGTGAACAACCGGCAGCTGTTCACCACGGTGGTCAACGTCGAGCCCTTCGACTATGACTTCCGCTTCGCCGGGCATGCTGCCAAGCCGCGCAACCTGTCCAACGGCACGGCCGAGGACCTGGGCATCTTCCTCTACGAGCGCGGCAACGGGCAGGACCTGCAGATCGACTTCGACGCCAACCCGGCGGTGCACACCGCGCAGGCGCTGGCCGATCACCAGCGCCGGCTGCTGGCCTTCATGGCGGCGGTGATCCAACAGCCTGGCCAGGCCATCGGCCAGGTCGACCTGCTGCAAGCCGGCGAGCGCGAGCAGCTGCTGGTGACGTGGAACGACACGGCCCGCCCGGTGCCCGACACGAATCTCGCCGCGCTGATCGAGGCGCAGCTCGCCGCTCATCCGCAAGGCATCGCGCTGCGCTTCGACGGCGAGGCGATGCGCAACGACGAGCTGAACCGGCGCGCCAACCGCCTCGCCCACCTGCTGCGCGCGCGCGGCGCGGGACCGGAGCGCACCGTGGCGCTGGCCATTCCGCGTTCGATGGAGCTGATGGTGGCCTTGTTGGCCACGCTGAAGACCGGCGCGGCCTACCTGCCGGTGGACCCGGACTTTCCGCAGGACCGCATCGCCTTCATGCTCGGCGACGCACGGCCGGTGTGCCTGGTGACGACGGCGGCACTCGCGGAGTCGCTGCCGGCCGATGCCCCGAAATTGCTGCTCGATGTAGCGCAAACGTTTGCGGAACTGGGGACTTGTGCCGACACCGATCCCGGCATCGCCGTCGATCCCTCGCACCCCGCCTATGTGATCTACACCTCCGGCTCCACCGGAAGGCCCAAGGGCGCGGTCGTGTCGCACCGCGCCATCGTCAATCGCCTGCGCTGGATGCAGGACCGCTACGGGCTGCAGGCCGACGACCGCGTGTTGCAGAAGACGCCGTCGAGCTTCGACGTGTCGGTGTGGGAATTCTTCTGGCCGCTGATCGACGGCGCCACGCTGGTGCTGGCGAAGCCGGGCGGCCACAAGGATGCGGCGTACCTCGCGGCGCTGATCGCGGACGAGGCCATCACCACCCTCCACTTCGTGCCGTCGATGCTGGAGGTCTTCCTGCTCGAGCCGGCCGCGTCGGCCTGCACCACGCTGCGGCGCGTGATCTGCAGCGGCGAGGCTTTGTCGCCCGCGCTACAGTCGCAGTTCCAGCAGCGCCTGTCGTGCGAACTGCACAACCTCTACGGACCGACCGAAGCTGCGGTCGATGTCACGTCATGGGAATGCCCGCGCACGCCCGAAGAGGAACCGTCGTCGTCGAGCGTGCCCATCGGCCGGCCGATCTGGAACACGCAGATGCACGTGCTCGACAGCGGCCTGCAGCCGGTGCCGCCCGGCACCACCGGCGAGCTGTACATCGCGGGCATCGGCCTCGCGCGAGGCTACCTGAACCGCCCGCTGCTGAGCGCCGAGCGCTTCGTTGCCAACCCCTATGGCGAACCCGGCAGCCGCATGTACCGCAGCGGCGACCTCGCGCGTTGGCGCAGCGACGGCAGCCTGGACTTTCTCGGCCGTGCCGACCAGCAGGTGAAGATCCGCGGCCTGCGCATCGAGCCAGGCGAGATCGAGTCGGTGCTGCTGCGGCATCCGCTGGTCGCACAGGCCGCGGTGATCGCCCGCGAGGACGTGGCGGGCGAGAAGCGCCTCGTGGCCTATGTCGTGGCTGCGGATGCGGCCGATCCGCAGGCGGCCGAGCTGCGCGACCACCTCGCGCAGGCCCTGCCCGAGTACATGGTGCCCTCGGCCTTCGTCAGCCTGCCGGCCCTGCCGCTCGGCCCGAGCGGCAAGCTCGACCGCAAGGCGCTGCCGGCGCCGGAACTGCAGGCGGCCACGCCCTACGCCGCGCCGCGCACGCCCACCGAGAAGATCCTGGCGGGGCTCTGGGCCGAGACCCTGCACCTGCCGCGCGTCGGCATCGACGACAACTTCTTCGAGCTCGGCGGGCACTCGCTGATGATCGTGCAGCTGATCTCGATGATCCGGCAGCAGTTCATGATCGACCTGCCGCTGGACACGCTGTTCCAGGTCTCCACCATCGCCGGCCTCGCGGAGCTGCTCGACCAGGCCTCTGGCGCGCGGCCCAGCCTCGTGCCGATGCCGCGCCCGGCGCGCATTCCGCTGTCCTTCGCGCAGCGCCGCCTGTGGCTGATGAACCAGCTCGAGAACGCGAACCCGGCCTACAACATGCCGCTGGCCCTGCGCCTGTCGGGCGTGCTCGACCGCGCGGCGTTGCAGGCGGCGCTCGACGACCTGGTGCAGCGCCACGAAAGCCTGCGCACCATCTATCCGAACGAGGACGGGCTGCCGTACCAGCACATCCTCGACGGCGCGCAGGCCCGCGCGGTGCTGGCCGAAGCGGACAGCAGCGAAGAAGAGATCGCTGCCCAGCTGCATGCAGCGGCCCGCCTGGGCTTCGATCTCGGCAGCATGGCGCCCCTGCGTCCCCATCTGTTCAGGCTGGCGGCCGACGAGCACGTGCTGCTGCTGCTGACGCACCACATCGTCGGCGATGGCGCGTCGCTGCTGCCGCTGGCGCGCGACCTGAGCATTGCCTACGCCGCGCGCAGCGAAGGCAAGGCGCCTAGCTGGGCGCCGCTGCCGCTGCAGTACGCCGACTACGCGCTGTGGCAGCAGGACCTGCTCGGCAGCGAGGACGATCCCGAGAGCATGGCCGGGCGCCAGCGCGAGTTCTGGCGCGAGACCTTGCGCGGCCTGCCCGAGCGGCTGAGCCTGCCGGTCGACCGCCCGCATCCGGCCGTTCCCAGCTACCACGGCGACGTGGTGCCGATGCACATTCCGCCGCACGTCCACGAGCGCATGCTGCAGCTGGCGCGCGACGGCCAGGCCAGCGTCTTCATGGTGCTGCAGGCGGCGTTGGCGGGCCTGCTGAACCGGCTGGGCGCGGGAGACGACATCGTCATCGGCACGCCGGTCGCCGGGCGCAGCGACCATGCGCTGGACGACCTGATCGGCTGCTTCGTCAATGCGCTGGTGCTGCGCACCGATGCCTCGGGGCAGCCGGGGCTGCGCGAGCTGATCGCGCGGGTGCGCGCCACCAACCTCGCCGCGTACGCGAACCAGGAGTTCCCGTACGACCGCATCGTGGAGCTGCTGCGCCCGGAGCGCTCGGGCGCCAACCTGCCGCTGTTCCAGGTGATGCTGGGATTCCAGAGCAGCAACAGCCGCCTGTCCTTCAGCCTGCCCGGCCTGTCGATCACGCCGCAGCCGGTGGCCGTCGACACGGCGAAGTTCGACCTGTCCTTCATCCTCGACGAGCAGCGCGGCGCCGACGGCCTGCCGGGCGGCATTGCCGGCGGCATCCAGTACAGCACCGACCTGTTCGAGCGCAGCACCGTCGAGGCCATCGCCGAGCGCCTGGTGCGCCTGCTGGAACAGGCCTGCGAGGCGCCTGACACCGCGCTGGGCAGCCTGGACATCCTGAGCGCCGAGGAAAGCCGGCGCCTGCTGTCCGACTGGAGCGGCAGCACGCGAGACATCGCGCCGCTATCGCTGGCTGCCATGGTGGCGTCGCATGCCGCCGAGCGCCCGCATGCGGCGGCGGTGGTGCTCGACGATGCAACGCTCAGCTATGCCGAACTCGATGCGCGCGCCAACCGGCTCGCACACCTGCTGCGGAGCCGGGGCATCGGCGCCGGCGCCGGCGCCATCGTCGCGGCGGTGCTGCCGCGCTCGCTCGACCTCGTGGTGGCGCACCTGGCCATCGTCAAGGCCGGCGCAGCCTACCTGCCCATCGACCCGAACCACATGACCGGGCGCAGCGCCTTCGTGTTCGAGGAGGCGGCACCTGCCTGCGTGCTGACCCACGCTGCGCTGCTGCCGGAACTCGCCGGCATCGCGCATTGCCTGGCGCTCGACAGCGACGAGACGGTCGCCGCGCTGGCGATCCAGCCGGACGCCGCGCCGGCGCATGCGCGCGCGGCCGAGCCGCAGGATGCCGCGTACGTCATCTACACCTCCGGCTCCACCGGCATGCCCAAGGGCGTGGTGGTGCCGCACGCGGGCCTGAGCAGCCTCGGCGCCGCGATGGCGCAGCGCTTCGCCATCGGCCCGGACTCGCGCGTGCTGCAGTTCTCTTCCAGCGGCTTCGACGCTTCGGTGATGGACCTGCTGATGGCCTTCCACGCCGGCGCCGCGCTGGTGCTGCCGGGGGCGCAGCAGCTGCTGGGACCGGAGCTGGCCGACCTGCTCCACAGGCAGGCCGTGAGCCACGCGCTGATTCCGCCCGCCGCGCTCGCCACCCTGCCGTACGGCGAATTCCCGCACCTGCAAACCTTGGTGGTGGGCGGCGATGCCTGCCCCGCCGCGCTGGCTGCGCGCTGGTCACAAGGCCGCCGCATGATCAATGCGTATGGCCCGACGGAAATCACCATCTGCGCGAGCATGAGCGCGCCGATGAATGCCGAAGAGCCGCCGTCCATCGGCCGGCCGGTCTGGAACACGCGCCTGTACGTGCTCGACGACAGCCTGCAGCCAGTGCCGCCCGGTGTCGCGGGCGAGCTCTACATCGCCGGCAGCGGGCTGGCGCGCGGCTACCTGAATCGCCCGCTGCTCAGCGCCGAGCGTTTCATCGCCAACCCCTTCGGCGAACCCGGCAGCCGCATGTACCGCAGCGGCGACCTGGTGCGCTGGCGCAATGACGGCAGCCTCGATTTCCTGGGCCGCGCCGACCAGCAGGTGAAGATCCGCGGCTTTCGCATCGAGCCGGGCGAGATCGAGTCGGTGCTGCTGCGGCACCCGCAGGTGACGCAGGCGGCCGTGATCGCCCGCGAGGACGTGCCGGGCGAGAAGCGCCTCGTGGCCTACGTGGTCGCCGCCGCCGACCCGCAGCCGGCCGAGCTGCGCGCCCACATGGCGCGGGCGCTGCCCGACTACATGGTGCCCTCGGCCTTCGTCCACCTGCCGCTGCTGCCGCTGACCCAGAGCGGCAAGCTCGACCGCAAGGCGCTGCCGGCGCCCGAGCAGCGGGCCGCGGCGCACTATGCCGAACCCCGCACGCCCACCGAACGGCAGCTGGCCGCGCTCTGGGCCGAGACGCTGCACCTGGAGCGCGTGGGCATCCACGACAACTTCTTCGAGCTCGGCGGGCATTCGCTGATGGCCATCCAGCTCGGCATGCGCATCCGCCAGCAGCTGCGCGTGGACTTTCCGCATGCCGAGGTCTACAACCGCCCGTCGATCGCCGAGCTTGCCGCATGGCTCGACAACACCGCCGGCGCGGCCGAGGCGCTCGACCTGTCGCGCGAGCTCGACCTGCCCGCGCACATCCGCAGGCAGGATGCTGCGCCGCCGCTGGATGCGAAGCGGGTGTTCCTGACCGGCGCCAGCGGCTTCGTCGGCAGCCACCTGCTGGCCGCGCTGCTGCGCGACACATCGGCCTGCGTGGTCTGCCACGTGCGCGCCGCCGACGAGGAGGCGGGCAGGCGCCGCCTGCAGCTCACGCTGGCCCAGCGCCAGCTCGGCGCGATCTGGGACGATGCGCGCATCATGGTCGTGACCGGCGACCTCGGCCAACCGCGGCTCGGCCTCGACGACAACGCCGTGCAGTTGGTGCGCGACGGCTGCGACGCCATTTACCACTGCGCCGCGCAGGTCGACTTCCTGCATCCCTATGCGAGCCTGAAGCCCGCGAACGTCGACAGCGTGGTGACGCTGCTCGAGTGGACCGCGCAGGGCCGGCCCAAGAGCATGCACTACGTCTCGACGCTGGCGGTGATCGACCAGAACAACGGCAAGGAGGGCGCCGTCACCGAGCAGTCGGCACTGGCCTCCTGGAGCGGGCTGGTCGACGGCTACAGCCAGAGCAAGTGGGTCGGCGACGCGCTGGCCCGCGAGGCGCAGGCGCGCGGCATGCCGGTGGCGATCTACCGGCTGGGCGCGGTCACCGGCGACCACACACACGCGATCTGCAACGCCGAGGACCTGATCTGGCGCGTGGCGCATCTCTATGCCGACCTGGAAGCGATTCCCGACATGGACCTGCCGCTCAACCTGACGCCGGTGGACGACGTGGCGCGCGCCATCCTCGGTCTCGCGGGCCGGCAGGCGTCATGGGGCCAGGTGTTCCACCTGATGAGCCAGGAGGCGCTGCGGGTGCGCGACATACCGCCGGTGTTCGAGCGGCTCGGCATGCGGCTCGAACCGGTGGGGCTCGAGCCCTGGCTTGAACGCGCGCATGAACGGTTCGCCGTCGGGCAGGACCGCGACCTTGCGGCGGTGCTGGCCATCCTTGACCGCTACGACACCTCGGCTACGCCACCGCAGGTCAGCGGCGCGGCCACGCATGCGCAGCTCGAAGCCATCGGCGCAGCGATCCGGCCGGTCGACCGCGAGCTGCTGCAGCGCTACTTCGTCGACCTCGGCATCGACACCAAGGCGCGCCGGGCCCTGGAAACCAGCACGTCCTAGGAGGAGCGACATGGCACGCTATCTCATCGCCGCAACCGCCTTGCCGGGACACGTGCTGCCGATGCTGGCCATCGCCCAGCACCTGGTGGGCCTCGGGCACGAGGTGCGGGTGCACACCGCGAGCCGGTTCAGGGCGCAGGCCGAGGCCACTGGCGCGACGTTCACGGCCTTCGAGGCCGCGATCGATTTCGATCATCGCGAGCTCGACCAGCGTTTCCCGCAGCGCCAGCGCCTGCCGTCGGCTCATGCGCAAATGTGCTTCGGCCTCAAGCACTTCTTTGCCGACGCCATGGCCGCGCAGCGCGCCGGCCTGCGCGCGATCTTGGAGCACTTCGAGGCCGATGCCATCGTGGTCGACACGATGTTCTGCGGCACCTTCCCGCTGCTGCTCGGGCCGCGCGAGCAGCGCCCGGCGGTCGTGGCCATCGGCATCTCGGCGCTGCCGCTGTCGAGCTGCGACACCGCCTTCTTCGGCACCGCGCTGCCGCCGTCGTCCACGCCGCAAGGGCGCGTGCGCAACCGGGCGATGAACGCCAACCTCAAGCAGGCGATGTTCGGCGAGGTGCAGCGCTACTTCGATGCGCTGCTGACATGCGCGGGCCTGCCTGCGCTGCCGGATTTCTTCATCGACGCCATGGTCAGGCTGCCGGATCTCTACCTGCAGCTGACGGCCGCATCCTTCGAATACCCGCGCAGCGACCTGCCCGCCTCGGTGCGTTTCGTCGGCCCGCTGCTCGCGCCCGCCAGCCGCGACTTCACGCCGCCCGACTGGTGGCATGAGCTGGACGATGGCCGCTCGGTCGTGCTGGTCACGCAGGGCACGCTGGCCAACCAGAATCCGGCGCAGTTGATCGGCCCCACGCTGCAGGCGCTGGCCGGCGCGAAGGACATCCAGGTCATCGCCACCACCGGCGGCCCGCTGCCGGCCGCGCTGGGCATGGCCATTCCGGCCAATGCTCGCGTGCTGCCTTTCCTGCCTTACGACCGCCTGCTGCCCAAGGTGCATGCGATGGTGACCAACGGCGGCTACGGCTCGGTCAACCATGCGCTGAGCCTCGGCGTGCCGCTGGCGGTGGCCGGAGCCACCGAGGAAAAGCCCGAGATCGCGGCGCGCGTGGCCTGGTCGGGCGCAGGCATCAACCTCGGCAACGGGCAACCGGCCGCGCGCCAGATCGGCGACGCGGTGCGAAGGCTGTTGAGCGAACCGACCTACCGCCAGCGTGCGGGCACGCTGCGCGAAGACTTCGCGCGCCATCACGCGCTGGGCGAAATCACCGCGGCCCTCGCGGCGCTGCACAAGGCTGCCCCCGAGCCCGTGGAAACGGCTTGAATCTCTGCAAGGAAATCGACGATGAGCAATCCGTTTGACGACAAGAACGCCACCTTCCTCGTGCTGGTCAATGAAGAAGGACAGCACTCGCTGTGGCCGAGCTTCATTGCAGTGCCCACCGGCTGGGAGATTGCGCTGGCCGCGACCGACAGGGCGGCCTGCAGCGCTTTCATCGAGGCGAACTGGACCGACATGCGGCCGCGGTCCCTCGTGGCCGGGGATCGCGACGCCATCAAGGCATGAGGGCGTTCGCCCTGCATCGGCGTGGCGCTGCGTGGGCGTATGCGTCGCGGTTCCGCGTGCCGGCTGCAGGTGGTGAAGAGGCCGAGGGCTTTGCGCAGAACAAGGAACACGCCGAGCCAGCGGCGCGAGATGAGGGGCGGATGGCCTCGAGCCTTGCGCCGGCTACAAGCTGGAATGCTCGACCCGCTTCCGGGAAATAAGCACCAGGACGCTATCGCGTGCCAGCGTCGCGAAACGGCCCTTCGGGATGGCCCCAATATGGGGCGACGGTCCCCGAATCGGGGCGGCTCGCATCTTGCGCACCACATTTGTTTTCGACATGGGTGCATGAGCCTTGTATACCACTGGCATGATTCATGCGGCTCGGGGATGGCACGGCCATTTGGCGACCAGGCGTGCGCTCGAGATCAAACCCACAACTACTCTTCTTTGTTCAGGAATCATGAAATTCAGCAGATTGCAAATCGTTCTGGGACTCGCGCTCAGCGGTCTCATGGCAACCGGCGCAGTCCATGCGCAAAGCGCGTTGGAAACCATCCTGAAGAACAAGAAGATCGCAATCGGGGTGCCTCCTGATTTCCCGCCTTATGGATCCATGGACCGGGACTTCAAGATGCATGGCCTGGACATCGACATGGCCAACTACATCGGGGCCAAGCTCGGCGTGGAGGTCGACCTGATACCCGTGACCAGTGCCAATCGCATTCCATATCTGCAGAAAAGAAAAGCTGCATTGGTCATCGCCACCTTGGGAAAGAATCCGGATCGCGAGAAGCAGATCGACTTTGCCGCCGCGTATTCGCCTTTCTATCAAGCCATCTTCGGTGCGAAGACCTTGAGCATCAAGAACTTCGCCGACCTGTCGGGCAAGTCGATCGCAGTCACGCGCGGCTCGGTCGAAGACCAGGAACTCAACAAGGTTGCGCCAGCGGGTGCCGATATCAGGCGCTTCGACGACAACACCAGAACCGTCGCGGCCTTCGTGTCCGGACAGGCCCAATTGATCGCCACGGGGGCATCCGTCGCGAACACCGTCATGAGCAGCAATCCCTCGCTCGGCATCACCTACAAGCTGCTGTTGAAAGAGAGCCCGAACTACATCGGGGTGGCCAAGGGTGAGGATTCATTGCGGCTGAGGGTGAACGGCATCATCGACGAGGCGAAGAAGAACGGCGAACTGGACAAGTTGTCGATGAAATGGCTGGAGCGCCCGGCGGGCGAGCTGCCGCAGTAGATCCGAATCGCCACGACACGGTTGAAGATGCTCGTCGTCGGGGTCGGGTGCGTGCCCGTATCGGCGACGCGTCAGTCCAGGGCGAACTGACGCTGCTCCTTCGGCGCAATGCCGGCCTGGCTCACGACCCGACGCCAGCGCGCCAGATCCGATTGCATCCTTTGTGCGAGCGACCTTCGATCGCTTCCGCGATCGCAGGTGCGGCACCCTCGCAGGTCGTGCTCGAACCGCTCGTCGCGTCCGACCCACGATTGCAATTGCTCCAGATGTGCATCCACTGTGGAGTCAAACTTTCCCTTCGGTTTTCTCGATATGTTCAAAAAATGAGATTCAGCCGCTCATTTTTAGAGCCATTCGAATGCTCGTTACCGTCCCTTCGGTGCGTCACACTGATGGCGGTCATGCCTGTCTAGACGTTCGAGCCAGTCAGCGCGACAAGGCTCATCCAATCCGTCGTCCAGTTCGTGCATGCCGATGCCCGCCAGGATTCATGTTGAGCCTGCAGTTCGGGCACCTCGCTGACATTTCTGACTTGCCTGGACATTCGATGTGACAACGCACGTCACTCATGCGCGTGTAGCAGCCGTGGCAGCGCGCGCAATGTATTCATCCGTGCTAACGAGATCGCTTCGTGGAGCCATGCAAGCGCGTGGCATGCACTTTGCGGAATCTGTTTTTTACATATTTGCGATAGATGACACATCCACTGAACGACGACGGGAATGACTTCCTGCTGGATCGCCGTGTTTTCTTTCTCGGCGCCGCGGGCGCCTTGGCCCTGGGCACCGCAGGTTGCGGCGGGGGAGGCGGAGGGTTTTCGACGGTAGGGGGGATTCCCGCGCAGCAGCAGTCGCAACAACAGATATCGGGTGCAACTCCCGATGCCACTGGCGCTGTCGCTGCCACCGATCCTGTCACTGCCGCCGATCCCGTCGCGCCTGACCCGACGGCTCCTCCGACGCAAGTGAGGAAGCTCACCCACCCCGGCCTGCTGCACACGGAGGCCGACCTGAAACGCATCCGGGACAAGCTGGCCGCCAGCGAGCAGCCCTGGGTCGCTGGCTGGAACATGCTGCTCAACGGCCGCCGCGCCAACCTCGATGCGAAGCCGTTCCCCCTGGAGACCGTGATCCGCGGCGTCGACGGGCAGAACTTCGGCCAGATGATCGTCGACATGCAGCGTGCCCTTCACCTCGCGCTGCGCTGGAAGATCACGGGCGATGAAGACTACGCCAGGAAGGCGGTGGAGTTTCTCAACGCCTGGTCGTCGACCCTGACCAAGCTGGGTGGCAACTCGAACGTCTTCCTCGCCTCGGGCCTCTATGGCTACCAATGGGCCGATGCCGCCGAGCTGATGCGCACCTATGCCGGCTGGGCGCCAGAGGACGTCACCCGTTTCCAGACCATGCTGCTGAAGGTGTTCTATCCGTTGTGCCACGACTTCCTGGTCAATCACAACGGCACCGAGACACGAAAGGTCACACACTATTGGGCCAACTGGGACCTGTGCAACATCTGCTCCATCTACGCGATAGGCGTGTTCTGCGACCGGCTCGATCTGACCGATGAAGCGGTCAAGTACTACAAGACGGGTCGGGGCAACGGCGCGAGCGCCCAGAACGTCTATTTCGTGCACCCGGGCCATCTGGGCCAATGGCAGGAAAGCCACCGCGACCAGGGCCACTCGACCTTGGGCATCGCCCTGGCCGGCGCGCTGTGCGAGATGGCCTGGAACCAGGGCGAAGACCTCTACGGGTACTGGAACAACCGGCTGCTGTCCGGCGCCGAGTACGTCGCCCAGACGAACCTGAGCGACGCCAACGGCAACCCATACACGATGCCGTTCACCCCGTACACCGGCGTCTTCGGCACAGGCACCGCGGTGGCGGGGACGGGAAGCCCGCGGCCCTGCTGGGAACTCATCTACAACCACTACGTGAACCGCAAGGGCCTCGCGGCACCGTGGACCAAGGCAATCGTCGACAAGGTGCGGCCGGAGCGCGCCGATGGCGGCGACAGCACCGGCCTGGGCACGCTGCTCTATGCGCGCGATCCGGTCCCTGCCGCCAAACCCAGCGGCCTGAGCGCGTTCCTCAGCGGCGGCAAGGTGCTGCTGTCGTGGTGGGGCAGTGCCGACGCCACGCACTACCTTGTTCAGCGCGCCGCTTCGCCCGACGGCCCGTTCACGACCCTCTCGCAAGTCACTGATCCCCGCACCTACACCGACGGCCCCGCCCAAGGCACCTGGTACTACCGGATCGATGCCGTGACCGGCGAGGGCGAGCTCGCCGGCGCGCAGACCCTGCGCGTGGCTGTCCCCGGCGAGCTGTGGCTGCACCTGCCGCTCAACGGGGATGCCAACGATGCCAGCGGCCACGGCCTGCATGCCCAGTTGAAGGGCGGCACAAGCTGGGGCGAAGGACGCACGGGCGGAGGCGCGGTGCAGCTCGACGGCCGCAGCGGTCATGTCGCGCTGCCCGATGGGGCCGTGTCGGCCCTGGGCGATTTCACGATCGCGCTGTGGGTCTACTGGGATGCCTCTGCAGTCAATACGCGCATCTTCGACTTCGGCTCCAACGACGTGGCCTACATGGCGGTCATCCCGCGCGATGGCAAAGACCAGCTCCGCTTCATGTCCACGCGCGTGCAGTTCTGGAACGAAGAGTCCGTGTCGTCCGCGAGCGCGCTGCCCATCGGCCGTTGGGTGCATGTGGCAGTCACGCTCTCCGGCACCGTGGGCACTCTCTATGTCGACGGCTCGCCGGTCGCCAGCGAGAGCGAGATCCGGATGCCGCCCTTCCAGTTCGGCCATACCACGCAAACCTGGCTGGGCCGCTCGCAGTACGGCGGTGATCCGTTCTTCAAGGGCCGGATGCAGGACCTTCGCATCTACAGCGGGGCGCAGGACGCGGCCTTCATCGCGGACCTGGCTCGCTGACAGCCGTAGGGCAGCTGCACAACCTTCAATCCAGCTCGGCGGCCATCACAAGCCGCGGGGAACCCGGCAACCCTGAACCAGAACCGGCGCGCACCTCCTCGGTCGCGCCGGTGTTTCCTTCGATTTACCAGACTTCTCTCATGAACATTCTTTCTCAACGATGCGCTTGCGCATTGATGACTTCGCTGCTGCTTTTCGGCTGTGGCGGCGGAGGCGGGGGCGGTAGCGGAGCCGGCGTTGCGCTGGTCGGCAGCCCGACAGGTCAGTCCGGCAGCGGCGGTCCATCCAATGCCGGCCAGAGCGGCAGCCAAGGCGGCAGTGGCAGCACGACTGGCGGTGGTACCCAGGCCGGTGGTGGCACTACGGGCAACCCGGGCGGCGACGCTGCCCCCGTTGCAGCGTCGGCCGCCCTGGTCGCGAAGCTCGGCAAGCCCTCTCGCGTGCTGGTTGGCCTGGGCGCCACTTCCATCGACGACATGAAGAGCCAGGACATTCACCCCGACATCGTGGAGCGCTATCTGGTGGGCGTCGGCGCGGGGTCGTGGCCCACGTGGAACAGTCCCGATGGGGCCTACGTCACCTTCTCCGCGCAAGCCGCCGAGGCTTATGGTGCGGTTCCCATGTTCACGCTCTACCAGATGACGGCGAACGGCGAGGGCAATCTGAGCGGCATCAGCGATGCGACCTTCATGGACAAGTACTGGGGGCAGGTCCGGCTGATGTACCAGCGCATCGCGGAATGGGGCAAGCCTGCCCTGGTCAATGTAGAGCCGGACTTCTGGGGCTTCGCCGCGTCGCAGGCGCCTGGTCGCGATCTGACGAAGATGGCCGCCGCCGTGAGCGGCCAGCCGGAATGCAGCACGCTGCCGAACACCGTCGCGGGTCTCGGCCAGTGCTTCGTGCAGATGGGCCGGAAGGTCGCGCCCAAGGCGCTGCTCGGATTCCCGCCCGCCTTCTGGAGCGGTACGCCTGCGGAGATTGCCGCCCAGATGCGCACGGCCGGGGCGAACCAGGCGGACTTCATCGTCGCCCAGACCAGCGACCGTGACGCGGGCTGCAGGGAAGCCGCATCGCCGCCCGCGGAATGCCAGAACGGAAGCGCTCCGTTCTATTGGGACGCGAGCAACAAGACCAGCCCGAACTTCCACGATTCGCAGAAGCAGTATTCGGACTACCGCGCGGCGCTGGGCAACGGCCTGCCGATCCTGTGGTGGCAGACACCGATGGGCGTGCCTTCCGACACGCCCGGCGGCACCGACCAGCACTACCGCGACAACCACGTCGACTACATGCTGCGCAACACCCAGGAATACGGCGACATGCACACCTTCGGGATCGTCTTCAGCGCAGGAGGCAGCCACCAGACCTCGATCAGCACGGATGGCGGTCAGTTCGCGCGTCTTTCAGCGCAGTACCTCGCGGGAAGCGGTGCTGCCTTGAAGTAGCGGTTTCCCGTCGAAGGGGCCTCTACCGCGCGGTGGTGCCCCATCGACAGGAATGACAGAAGCGGGGGGAGGCAAGCAGCAAGGCCAATCCCTTGATCTCGTCGACCATATCCGCTTGAAGGGGACTCGTGATGAGCGCTCCTAAAACCCTATACGGTCGGGTCACAAACCCTTGCGCATAATTGACGCAAGCTATGACTCTCACCGAACTCAAATACATCGTCGCAGTGGCCCGCGAACGGCACTTCGGCAAGGCGGCCGAGGCCTGCTACGTTTCCCAGCCGACCCTGTCGGTCGCGATCAAGAAGCTCGAGGACGAGCTCGAAGTCAAGCTCTTCGAGCGCAGCGCCGGCGAAGTGACCGTCACGCCGCTCGGCGAGCAGATCGTGCAGCAGGCCCAGAGCGTGCTCGACCAGGCGGCCAGCATCAAGGAGATCGCCAAGCGCGGCAAAGACCCGCTGGCCGGTCCGCTGAACCTGGGCGTGATCTACACCATCGGGCCGTACCTGCTGCCCGACCTCGTGCGGCAGGTGATCGCGCGCACGCCGCAGATGCCGCTGGTGCTGCAGGAGAACTTCACCGTCAAGCTGCTCGAGATGCTGCGCGCCGGCGAGATCGACTGCGCCATCATGGCCGAGCCCTTTCCCGACACCGGCCTCGCGATGGCGCCGCTGTACGACGAGCCCTTCATGGCGGCTCTGCCCAACAAGCACAAGTTGGCCGACCGCGAATCGATCACCTCGGAAGAACTGCAGAGCGAGACCATGCTGCTGCTGGGCACCGGCCACTGTTTTCGCGACCACGTGCTGGAGGTGTGCCCGGAGTTCGCGCGCTTCTCCAGCAACGCCGAGGGCATCCGCAAGAGCTTCGAAGGCTCGTCGCTGGAGACCATCAAGCACATGGTGGCCTCGGGCATGGGCGTGACGCTGGTGCCGCGCCTGTCGGTGCCGGCCGATGCACTCAAGCCCAAGCTCAAGGGCCGCAAGGAACTCGAGCAGATGGTGCGCTACCTGCCGGTGCGCGACGCGCAGGACCGCGACCCACCCACGCGCCGCGTGGTGCTCGCATGGCGGCGCACCTTCACGCGCTACGAGGCGATCGCGGCGCTGCGCAACGCGATCTATGCCTGCGAGCTGCCGGGCGTGAAGCGCCTTTCGTAGCAGCATTTGCGGGGTCGGCCTGCGCGCCGGCCGTTCTGAATCGTTGATCGCTGAGATAGAGTGGCGCTGTTGCGAAGCCGCATGCCGGCTTTCAGAATCGGGGTGTCCACTCCTCCCAATTTGAAGAAAGACTTCCCGCCATGGCCAAAGCCTCGAAGAAATCGTCGTCCGCCTCCTCCGCCGGCAAGGTGCCCAAGAAGGGCGGCACGGTGGTCGCGCAGGAGTCGGGCAGCCGCAATGCGCCGATCATCAACATCGGCATCGAGCGCCAGGACCGCGCCGCCATCGCCGAAGGCCTGAGCCGCGTGCTGGCCGACACCTACACGCTCTACCTCACCACGCACAATTTCCACTGGAACGTGACCGGCCCGCACTTCAACTCGCTGCATGCGATGTTCATGGGCCAGTACACCGAGTTGTGGGGCGCGACCGACGTGCTGGCCGAGCGCATCCGCGCGCTGGGCCACTATGCGCCGGGCTCGTACGCCGAGTTCAGCAAGATCGCCACCGTGCCCGACGTGCCGCAGACCCCGCCCAAGGCGATGGAGATGGTGCGCATCCTGGTGAAGGGCCACGAAACCGTGTCGCGCATCGCGCGCGAATTCATTCCGGTCGCCGAAGAAGCAGGCGACGACCCGACGGCCGACATGCTGACCGCGCGCTGCACGGTGCACGATCAGACGGCCTGGATGCTGCGTTCGCTCCTTGAAGACTGAGTCCGCTCCCCCCACCACCGCGCCCGCGCCCCCTCGCGGGCGTTTTGCGTTGTACCTCGACCTGATCCGCTGGAACCGTCCGGCGGGTTGGCTGCTGCTGCTGTGGCCCACGCTGGGCGCGCTCTGGTTCGCGGCGGGCGGCTGGCCCGGCTGGCACCTGCTGGTGGTATTCACGCTCGGCACCTTCCTCATGCGCAGCGCGGGCTGCTGCGTCAACGACGTGGCCGACCGCGACTTCGACCGCCATGTGAAGCGCACGGCGCAGCGGCCCGTCACCAGCGGCGCGATGTCGGTCAAGGAGGCGCTGGGGCTGGGCGTGGTGCTGGCGCTGGCGGCCTTCGGGCTGGTGCTCACGACCAACCGCACGACGGTGCTGTGGTCGTTCGCGGCATTGGCCATCACGCTGATCTACCCGTTCGCCAAGCGCTTCGTCTCGGTTCCGCAGGCGGTGCTGGGCATTGCCTTCAGCTTCGGTATTCCGATGGCCTTCGCGGCGGTGCAGTCCGCCGTGCCGGTCTTCGCCGCGTGGCTGCTGGCGGGCAACCTGTTCTGGGTGCTGGCCTACGACACCGAGTACGCGATGGTCGACCGCGACGACGACCTCAAGATCGGCATGAAGACCTCAGCCATCACCTTCGGCCGCTTCGATGTGGCGGCGGTGATGGCGAGCTACGCGATCTTCCTCGCAGTCTGGACCTGGGCCGGCGCGAGCAACTCGCTGGGCACGCTGTTCTACGCCGGCATCGCCGCGGCCGCGGTGCAGGCGCTGTGGCACTGGCGGCTGATCCGCGAGCGCACGCGCGAGGGCTGCTTCAAGGCCTTCCGTCTGAACCATTGGCTGGGCTTCACGGTGTTCGCCGGCATAGTGGTCGGCTACGCCGTCCGCTGAGAGTGCCCGCATGCTGGAACAGTTGAAGCGAAAGATCGGCCAGGAGGGCTTCTCCGGATGGCACTTCATCACGCAGGAGATGGTCCAGCGCTATTCGGAGCTGTCGGGCGACGGCGAAGGCGAGTGGATCCATCTCGATCCCGAGCGCGCGGCGCGCGAGGCGGACTACGGCGGCACCATCGTGCAGGGCTTCTTCCAGGTCTCGCACCTGGTCCGGCTGACCGGTGAGGCCATGCGCACGCTGCTGCCCTTCGATTCGAACTACGCGCTGAACTACGGCTTCGACCGCCTGCGCTTCGTGCGGCCGATGCCGGTGGGCGCGCGCTTCCGGGCGCGCGTGCGCATCGTGGACGTGACGCCCAAGCCCGGCGACAGCTTCATGGTGAAGGAGGAGGTGCTGCTCGAACTGGAAGACGGCACCGTCACGCTGGCCGCCGAGTGGCTGTTCTTCCTCGGGCCCGGCGCGCTGCCGCCGGCCTGAAATCAGCCGCGGCCGAATTCCTCGCCCAGTTCGGCGGCGCGCTTCTGCGCGGCGCGGATCGCGGTCTTGAACTGCGCCTTCACGTCGGCCTGCTGCAGCGAGGTGATGGCCGCGTACGTGGTGCCACCCTTGGAGGTCACGCGCTCGCGCAGCACCGACGGCGGTTCGGTTGCGCTGTGCGCCAGCGCCGAGGCGCCGGTGAAGGTGCCGATGGCCAGCCGCTGGGCCTGCTCGGGCGTCAGGCCCATCTCGACGCCGGCTTCGGTCATCGCCTCGATGAAATAGAAGACGTACGCCGGGCCCGAGCCTGACATGGCGGTCACGGCGTCGAGTGCCGATTCGGCGTCGACCCAGATCAGCTCGCCGGTCGGCGCCAGCAGCTGCCCGACCAGCGAGCGGTCGGCCCCTTCGACGCCGGGTCGGGCGTACAGGCCCGTCATGCCTTTGCCCACGAGTGCCGGCGTGTTGGGCATGGCGCGCACCACGCGCTCCGTTCCGAGCCAGCGGGCGATGCTGTCGGACGGGATGCCCGCGGCCACGCTCAGGTGCAGCGCGTCTTCAGTGAAGCCGCGCACCCGACGGGCTGCTTCGGCAAAGGCCTGGGGCTTGACTGCCCACACCACCACCCCGCAGCGCGACAGCGCCCCGCCTGCGTCGGCCTTCGCGGCGATGCCGAAGGACTGGGCCAGCTTGGTGCGGGCCTCCTCGAAGGGCTCGACCACCTCGAACGCATCCGCCGGGGTGCCTTGCTGGATCAGGCCGCCAATGATGGCGCTGGCCATGTTGCCGCCTCCGATGAAGGCGACGGGGGGCAGCGGCGCGGGGCCGGTGCGGGGCAGGAAGGTCACGGCGATGGTCATGGTCGGTCGGCGTATTCGAAGGCGGCGAACTGGGTGATTTGAAGCGGATTGAAATTGTCGTCGCTCACGACGACCAGCATGCGCTTGCCATCGGGCAGGGGTGGTCCCCAGCACATGCCCTCGGTGTTGTCGAGGCGTGACAGGCCGAGCGCGGCGAAGTCGGCCACCAGGGTCTTGGCCGCCGGCCGGTGGTTGCCCGGCGCCAGTGCGTCGATGGCGAGCACATCGCTGGCGGCACGGGTGTCGATTTCATACAGGCGCAGCGAATTGCCGGCGCCGGTGGCGTAGGCGCGCTCCAGCACCAGCATGCGGTCCGCATCGAGCATCAGGATCTCGCTCACGCCGTTGTCGGCGTAGCTGCCGGGAATCAGCGGGCGCAGGGGGATGGCGTCGGGAACGTAGGCGATCTGGCGGTCGGCCTGGCCGGTTTCCAGATCGATCCGGGTGAAGCGGCAAGGCCCGCCTGGGGCGCCGGTGGTGGGCTCGGGGCCGTCCTGGATCAGGGCGTTTTCCATGCCGAGCCAGGCGAAGCGGCCATCGGGCGTGAGGGCCAGTCCTTCGAGCGTCAGGTTGTCGCGCGGGCCGCGGCGCTGGGCGGGGTCGGGCCTGAACATGGCCGGAAGGGAGAATTCACGCAGAAAGCGGCCGTCGCGAGCCGACTCGTACAGCGCCGGGCCGAAGCCGCGGGCGATGTCGCCCTCGCTGGTCCACAGCAAGGTGTTGGTTGCAGGCCGCAGCCGCAATGCCTCGGGGTCGGGAACCGGAAGTCCCTCGACCGCCCGGCGCCTGTTGGGCCAGGGGCCGCCGCCGGGGCGTTGCAGCTGCACCACGCCGAGGGGCTCGGGGCGCGCGGCCTGCGGCTGGGGCCATCGGGCGATGTAGTAGCGCACAGGCGCGAGGTCCGATCGATCATCGCTGATAAGCAGGTACTCACCTCGGATTGGGTCGTAGTCGATGCCCGAGAGGCCTCCGGCCACGGTGCCCTCTATATCGAAGCGGTGCGCCCAGCGGGCCTCCGCGATGCGCCGCAGCCGGCCGGGGTCCGGGTTCGGCGCGGCACTCTGGCAGCCGGCCAGGCCCAGCGCCAGCAGGCCGGCCGCGCCCGCCAGCACGCGCCGACGCTTCGGCTGGGGAAGGTAGGAATTCAAGGCGTCGCGCACCGCCTGGAGTCTAGTACCAGCGCGCGGTGATGTAATGGGGTTGTTGACATCGGCAGTAGTGCGTGCCACAATCGCTGGCTTCGCTTTCAAAAGGCGAAGCTTTCAGCCCAAAGCGGAAGTGCCTCGAGTGGTTCGAGGCATGGACGACGGGCCCAAGACTGACCGCGGTGCCTCCCTCCTGGATGCACATCGGTACAAGTTGGGAATATCAAGAAATGATCCAAACTGAATCCCGGCTCGAAGTGGCCGACAACACGGGCGCGAAATCCGTCCTGTGTATCAAGGTGCTCGGTGGCTCCAAGCGGCGTTATGCCAGCGTGGGCGACGTCATCAAGGTCAGCATCAAGGAAGCCGCTCCACGTGGTCGCGTCAAGAAGGGCGAGATCTACAGTGCAGTGGTGGTCCGTACCGCCAAGGGCATCCGTCGCGCCGACGGTTCGCTCGTCAAGTTCGACGGCAATGCCGCCGTGCTGCTCAACGCCAAGCTGGAGCCCATCGGCACCCGCATCTTCGGACCGGTCACGCGCGAACTGCGCACCGAGAAGTTCATGAAGATCGTGTCGCTGGCACCCGAAGTTCTGTAAGGACAACAACGCCATGAACAAGATTCGCAAAGGCGACCAGGTCATCGTGTTGGCCGGTCGTGACAAGGGCAAGCGGGGCGTCATCTCGCTGCGCAAGGATGACTCGCACGTCGTCATCGAAGGCCTGAACCTCGTCAAGAAGCACACCAAGCCGAACCCGCTCAAGGGTACGACCGGTGGCATCGTCGAGAAGTCCATGCCCATTCACCAATCCAACGTGGCGATCTTCAATGCCGCGACCGGCAAGGCCGATCGCGTGGGCATCAAGATCACCCAGGGTGCCGACGGCAAGCGCGTGGCTGTTCGCGTCTTCAAGTCGAGCGGCGACGAAATCAAGTTCGCCTAAGAGGTACTCACATGGCACGTCTCCAACAACACTATCGCGAAAAGATCGCGAAAGACCTGACGGAAAAGTTCGGCTACAAGTCGCCGATGCAGGTTCCGCGCCTCACCAAGATCACGCTCAACATGGGCGTGGGTGAAGCAGTCGCCGACAAGAAGGTTCTCGACAACGCTGTCGCCGACCTGACCAAGATCGCTGGCCAGAAGCCCGTGGTGACCAAGTCGAAGAAGGCCATTGCCGGCTTCAAGATTCGCGAAATGCAACCGATCGGCTGCATGGTCACGCTGCGCGGCGTTCAGATGTATGAATTCCTGGACCGTTTCGTGACCATCGCGCTGCCGCGCGTTCGTGACTTCCGCGGTATTTCGGGTCGTGCCTTCGACGGTCGTGGCAACTACAACATCGGCGTCAAGGAACAGATCATTTTCCCTGAGATCGAGTACGACAAGGTCGACGCCCTGCGCGGTCTCAATATCAGCATCACGACGACGGCCAAGACCGACGAAGAAGCCAAGGCTCTTCTTGCTGGTTTCCGTTTCCCGTTCAAGAACTGAGGCGAATCATGGCAAAACAATCCCTGATCCAGCGCGAACTCAAGCGCGACAAGCTGGTTGCCAAGTTCGCTGCGAAGCACGCGGAACTGAAGGCGATCTCCAACGACGTGAAGAAGACCGACGAAGAGCGCGCTGCTGCCCGCCTGGGCCTGCAGAAGCTCCCGCGCAACGCGAACCCCACGCGTCAGCGCAACCGTTGCGAAATCACTGGTCGCCCCCGTGGCACCTTCCGTCAATTCGGTCTGGCTCGCGCCAAGATCCGTGAACTGGCCTTCGCTGGCGACATCCCCGGTGTCACCAAGGCCAGCTGGTAAGCCAGGCAGGAGCAAACAACATGAGCATGAGTGATCCCATTGCCGACCTGCTGACGCGTATCCGTAACGCGCAGATGGTGGCGAAGCCCACCGTGTCGGTCCCGTCTTCCAAGGTGAAGGTCGCGATCGCACAAGTCCTGAAGGACGAAGGCTACATCGACGGCTTCCAGGTCAAGACCGAAGCCGGCAAGAGCGAACTTGAAATTGTTCTGAAGTACTACGCTGGCCGTCCGGTCATCGAGCGCATCGAGCGCGTGAGCCGCCCCGGCCTGCGCGTCTACAAGGCAAGCTCGTCCATTCCGCAAGTCCAGAACGGCCTCGGCGTTGCGATCGTCACGACCCCCCAGGGCGTGATGACCGACCGCAAGGCGCGCGCCACCGGTGTCGGCGGCGAAGTTCTGTGCTACGTCGCCTAACCGAGACATCGAGGAGTCACTGAAATGTCCCGAGTAGGAAAAATGCCGATCACCATCCCCGCTGGCGTGGATGTGTCGATCAAGGAAGACCAGATCAGCGTCAAGGGCACGGGCGGCACGCTCAACCTCGCGCGCAATGCACTGGTCAAGATCGTCAGCAATGACGGCAAGCTGAATTTCGAACCCGCCAACGAATCGCGTGAAGCGAATGCGATGAGCGGCACGATCCGCCAGCTGGTGAACAACATGGTGGTTGGCGTGACCAAGGGCTTCGAGAAGAAGCTCAACCTGGTCGGCGTCGGCTACAAGGCTGCAGCCTCCAACAACAAGTTGAACCTGCAAGTCGGTTACTCGCACCCGGTCAACATCGACATGCCTCAAGGCATCACGGTGGCCACCGCGACCCCGACCGAAATCGTGATCAAGGGTGCTGACCGTCAGCGCGTTGGTCAAATCGCCGCTGAGATCCGCGCTGTTCGTCCGCCTGAGCCTTACAAGGGCAAGGGCATCCGTTATTCGGACGAGAAGATCGTGATCAAAGAGACCAAGAAGAAGTAAGGGGCAGCAAAATGATGTTGACCAAAAAAGCACAGCGTCTTCGCCGCTCGCGCCAGACCCGCATCCGCATCGCGACGCAGGGCGTGGCCCGTCTGACGGTGAACCGCACCAACCTGCACATCTACGCCACCGTCATCTCCGACGACGGCACCAAGGTGATTGCAACCGCATCGACGGCCGAAGCCGAAGTGCGTACCTCGCTCGGCGGTTCGGGCAAGGGCGGCAATGCCGCTGCTGCGACCGCCGTCGGCAAGCGCATCGCTGAAAAGGCGAAGGCTGCCGGCGTCGAGAAGGTCGCCTTCGACCGCGCAGGTTTTGCGTACCACGGCCGCGTCAAGGCGCTGGCCGAGGCGGCTCGCGAAGCCGGTCTGCAGTTCTAACCGGACACGAGATTCAAAATGGCAAAGATTCAAGCAAGAACGCAGAACGAAGGCCCTGAAGACGGTTTGCGCGAGAAGATGATCGCGATCAACCGCGTCACCAAGGTGGTGAAGGGTGGTCGTATCCTCGGTTTCGCAGCACTCACCGTCGTGGGCGACGGCGACGGCCGCGTTGGCATGGGCAAGGGCAAGTCGAAGGAAGTGCCTGCTGCAGTGCAGAAGGCAATGGAAGAAGCCCGTCGCAACCTGTTCAAGGCTCCGATCAAGAACGGCACGCTGCATCACCGCGTGACGGGTCACCATGGCGCCGCTTCGGTCGTCATGATCCCCGCCCCGAAGGGTACTGGCATCATCGCCGGCGGCCCGATGCGCGCCGTGTTCGAAGTCATGGGCATCACCGACATCGTGGCCAAGAGCCATGGTTCGTCGAACCCCTACAACATGGTTCGCGCCACGCTCGACGGGTTGAAGAACTCGACGACCGCGTCCGATGTGGCTGCCAAGCGCGGCCTGACCGTCGAAGAAATCTTCGCCTGAGCGCAAGCTCTCGCAAGGCTGAAGGAAGCATTCAAATGACGACGCAACAACAAACCCTCAAGGTGCAACTGGTCAAGAGCCCGATTGGCACCAAGGAATCGCATCGCGCGACCGTGCGTGGCCTCGGCCTGCGCAAGCTCAACAGCGTGAGCGAGCTGCAGGACACCCCGGCGGTGCGCGGCATGATCAACAAGATCAGTTATCTGGTCAAGGTTCTGTAAGAGAGACTGATATGGAACTCAATGGCATCAAGCCGGCAGCCGGCGCCAAGCACGCGAAGCGTCGCGTCGGCCGCGGTATCGGCTCCGGCATCGGCAAGACCGCAGGCCGCGGTCACAAGGGTCAGAAGTCGCGCGCAGGCGGTTTCCACAAGGTCGGCTTCGAAGGCGGTCAAATGCCGCTGCAGCGTCGCCTGCCGAAGCGTGGCTTCAAGTCGCACCTGCTGAAGTTCAACGCCGAAGTCACACTGACTGCCCTCGAGCAGCTCGGTCTGGCTGAAGTGGATGTCCTGGCGCTGAAGCAAGCCGGCCTCGTGGGCCAGCTCGCCAAGGTCGTCAAGGTCGTCAAGACCGGTGAACTCACCAAGGCCGTCAAACTGACGGGCGTGGGCGCAACGGCTGGCGCCAAGGCTGCTATCGAAGCGGCCGGCGGCAGCATCGCCTGATCACCATCGGACTGAAAGAAGTTCTTCGTGGCAACTAACGCGGCAACGATCGCAAAAACAGGCAAGTTCGGCGACCTTCGTCGTCGGCTCGTCTTTTTGCTGCTCGCGCTCGTGGTCTATCGGATTGGCGCGCACATTCCTGTGCCGGGTATCAACCCGGACCAGCTGGCGGCGTTGTTCCAGGGCCAGCAGGGCGGCATTCTGAGCCTGTTCAACATGTTCTCGGGCGGTGCGCTGTCGCGCTTCACCGTGTTCGCGTTGGGGATCATGCCGTACATCTCGGCGTCGATCATCATGCAGCTGATGACCTACGTGCTTCCGACCTTCGAGCAATTGAAGAAGGAAGGCGAGGCCGGCCGCCGCAAGATCACGCAGTACACGCGCTACGGCGCGCTGGGTCTGGCACTGTTCCAGTCGTTCAGCATCGCAGTGGCCCTCGAGTCGTCGGCCGGTCTGGTCATCGCCCCCGGTTTCGGCTTCCGCCTGACCGCCATGGTGAGCCTGACGGCAGGTTCGATGTTCCTGATGTGGCTCGGCGAACAGATCACCGAGCGCGGCCTGGGCAACGGTATCTCGATCCTGATCTTTGCAGGTATCGCGGCCGGTTTGCCCAACGCCATCGGCGGCCTGGCTTCGCTGGTGACGACCGGTGCGATGAATCCGATCATTGCGCTCTTCATCATCGCTGTCGTGGTGCTGGTCACCTACTTCGTGGTGTTCGTGGAACGCGGCCAGCGCAAGATCCTCGTGAACTATGCGCGGCGCCAGGTTGGCAACAAGGTCTACGGCGGCCAATCGTCGCACCTGCCCTTGAAGCTGAACATGGCCGGTGTGATTCCGCCGATCTTCGCCTCGTCGATCATCCTGCTGCCCGCAACGGTGGTTGGCTGGTTCAGCACCGGTGAAGGCGGTTTCCGCTGGATCAAGGACGTTGCCGGCGCACTGCGTCCTGGCGAGCCAATCTACGTGCTGTTGTATGCTGCCGCGATCGTTTTCTTCTGCTTCTTCTACACGGCACTCGTGTTCAACAGCAAGGAAACGGCCGACAACCTGAAGAAGAGTGGTGCATTCATTCCTGGCATTCGCCCGGGTGACCAGACCGCTCGCTATATCGACAAGATTCTGGTTCGCCTGACGTTGGCCGGCGCGGTGTACATCACCTTCGTCTGCCTGCTGCCCGAGTTCCTGATCCTGAAGTACAACGTGCCGTTCTACTTCGGTGGTACCTCCCTGCTGATCATCGTGGTCGTCACGATGGACTTCATGGCCCAGGTGCAAAACTACATGATGTCCCAGCAGTACGAATCGCTGCTGAAGAAGGCGAACTTCAAGACATCGTAGGGCTGTGTTGCAGTATTGAGTCCGGGCGGTAGACCGCCACGTTAAACAGTTTTAGGAGAATGAAATGAGAGTTTCGGCTTCGGTCAAAACCATCTGCCGTAATTGCAAGGTCATCCGCCGTAAAGGTGTGGTGCGTGTGATTTGCACCGACCCGCGCCACAAGCAGCGCCAGGGTTGATTGAAGAGTATTAGAGGACGCACATGGCACGTATTGCTGGCATCAACATTCCGCCGCACAAGCACGCTGAAATCGGCCTGACCGCCATCTTCGGCATCGGTCGCACCCGCGCCCGTCAGATCTGCGAAGCGAGCGGCATCGAATATTCGAAGAAGATCAAGGATCTGACCGACGCCGATCTCGAGAAGATCCGCGACCAGATCGCTCTGTTCACCATCGAAGGCGATCTGCGTCGCGAGACGACGATGAACATCAAGCGTTTGATGGACATCGGCTGCTATCGCGGCTTCCGTCACCGTCGCGGCCTGCCGATGCGCGGCCAGCGCACGCGCACCAATGCCCGCACCCGCAAGGGTCCGCGCAAGGCAGCGCAGTCCCTGAAGAAATAAGGATAGACAAGCATGGCTAAAGCACCTGCAAACAACGCCGCACAGCGCGTTCGCAAGAAGGTTCGCAAGAACGTTGCGGACGGCATCGCCCACGTGCATGCCTCGTTCAACAACACCATCATCACGATCACCGATCGCCAGGGCAACGCCCTGTCGTGGGCTTCGTCGGGTGGCCAGGGCTTCAAGGGCTCGCGCAAGTCGACCCCGTTCGCTGCGCAGGTCGCTTCCGAAGTGGCCGGCCGTGCTGCTGTCGAACAAGGTATCAAGAACCTCGACGTCGAGATCAAGGGCCCGGGCCCCGGTCGCGAATCGTCGGTGCGCGCACTGGCTGCGCTCGGCATCCGGATCAATTCCATTGCCGACGTGACGCCCGTTCCGCACAACGGCTGCCGTCCCCAGAAGCGTCGCCGCATCTGATCGTCAGTCCGCAAGGCGCAGCCGGCTTTGAATAGCGGCTGCGCATTTGTTTTTTATCTAAGCCCACCGCCACTCGCGTTTCGCAAGTGGCTCCCGCAGGCTACTGCGGCAGATACACAAAGGAAGAATCGTGGCACGTTACCTCGGCCCCAAGGCCAAACTTTCCCGCCGTGAAGGCACCGACCTGTTCCTGAAGAGCGCCCGCCGTTCGATCCAGGACAAGGCCAAGTTCGACTCCAAGCCCGGCCAGCACGGTCGCACCTCGGGTCAGCGCACTTCCGACTACGGCCTGCAACTGCGTGAAAAGCAGAAGGTCAAGCGCATGTACGGCGTGCTCGAAAAGCAATTCCGCCGCTACTTCGAAGAAGCCGATCGTCGCCGTGGCAACACCGGCGCCAACCTGCTGTTCATCCTCGAATCGCGCCTGGACAACGTCGTCTACCGCATGGGCTTCGGCTCGACCCGCGCTGAAGCACGCCAGCTCGTGTCGCACAAGGCGATCACGGTGAACGGCCAGTCGGTCAACATCCCGTCGTACCTGGTCAAGACCGGTGACGTGATCGCCGTGCGCGACAAGTCCAAGAAGCAGAACCGCATTGTCGAAGCGCTGCAACTCGCCCAGCAAGTCGGTATCCCGGCTTGGGTCGATGTGAATGCCGACAAGGCCGAAGGCACGTTCAAGAAGGTGCCCGATCGCGACGAATTCGCAGCCGACATCAACGAATCGCTGATCGTCGAACTGTATTCGCGTTGATTTTTTCTACCCGCACCCGCCCTTCGGCGCGTGCGGGAGATTGTTATTGTTGTTCACGTTCCTGCTCCGCGCTTCGTCGCGGATCAGGTGCTTCACCAGCCTTACCGGTGTAACGAGCCGGGGGTATTGAGAGGAAGTCTGCATGCAAACCACCCTGCTGAAACCCAAGACCATCCAGGTCGAGCAACTTGCGGCCAACAAGGCCAAGGTGACGCTCGAGCCTTTCGAGCGCGGCTATGGCCACACGCTCGGCAACGCGCTGCGTCGCGTTCTGCTGTCGTCCATGGTGGGCTACTCGGCCACCGAAGTCACGATCGCCGGCGTTCTGCATGAGTACTCGTCGATCGACGGCGTGCAGGAAGATGTCGTCAACATCCTGCTGAATCTCAAGGGCGTGGTGTTCAAGCTCCACAACCGCGACGAAGTCACGCTGAGCCTGCGCAAGGACGGCGAAGGTCCGGTCCTGGCATCGGACATCCAGACCCCGCACGACGTCGAGATCATCAACCCCGACCACGTGATCGCGCACCTGTCGCAAGGCGGCAAGCTCGACATGCAGATCAAGGTTGAAAAGGGTCGCGGCTACGTGCCCGGCACGATGCGCCGCTACGCCGACGAGCCGACCAAGTCGATCGGTCGCATCGTCCTGGACGCCTCGTTCTCGCCGGTCAAGCGCGTGAGCTACACGGTCGAAAGCGCCCGTGTCGAACAGCGTACCGACCTGGACAAGCTGCTGGTCGAAATCGAGACCAACGGTGCGATCACCGCCGAAGATGCCGTGCGCGCTTCGGCTAAAATCCTGGTCGAACAGCTCGCCGTGTTTGCGCAGCTCGAAGGCGGCGAACTCGCTGCATTCGATGCACCCGCACCGCGCAGCGCACAGCAATTCGATCCGATCCTGCTGCGCCCTGTCGACGAACTCGAACTGACGGTGCGTTCGGCCAACTGCCTGAAGGCCGAAAACATCTACTACATCGGTGATCTGATCCAGCGCACCGAAAACGAGCTGCTCAAGACCCCGAACCTGGGTCGCAAGTCGCTCAACGAAATCAAGGAAGTGCTCGCCTCGCGCGGCCTGACCTTGGGCATGAAGCTCGAAAGCTGGCCGCCGGCCGGTCTCGACAAGCGTTGATTTGAATTTTTGAATTTGGCCCCTGAAAGGGCCAGTGCACCGGGCAGTACCTGACACGGCTGCCTGTTTTTATAAAGTAAAGGAAAGCACCATGCGTCACGGACACGGACTCCGCAAACTCAACCGCACCAGCTCGCACCGCCTCGCGATGCTGCAGAACATGATGAATTCGCTCATCGAGCACGAAGTCATCAAGACCACGGTCCCCAAGGCCAAGGAACTGCGCCGCGTCATCGAACCGATGATCACGCTCGCCAAGAAGCCCACGCTCGCCAACAAGCGCCTGGCCTTCGACCGCCTGCGCAGCCGCGACAGCGTCGTCAAGCTCTTCGGCGAACTCGGCCCGCGTTTCGCAGCGCGTCCGGGCGGCTACACCCGCATCCTGAAGATGGGTTTCCGCGTGGGCGACAATGCCCCGATGGCGCTCGTCGAACTGGTCGACCGTGCTGAAATTAAAGAAGAAGCAGCCGAGCAAAGCGCTGCAGAATAAGTTATAATTCCATCTTGCCGCGCGATGGAGCAGCCTGGTAGCTCGTTGGGCTCATAACCCAAAGGTCGCAAGTTCAAATCTTGCTCGCGCAACCAATTTAAAAGGCCCTTTGAATTTCAAAGGGCCTTTTTTCTTTTGTCGGTGAATTAAAAAATGCCCTCTCGAAGAGGGCATTTTTATTTCCGCCGGCCATTGCCGCCCAATCAGTCGGGAATGACTGCCGTGACTTCGATTTCCACCTTCGCGCGGTGCTCGACCAGCGCCGCCACCTGCACGCAGGTCATGGCCGGGAAGTTGCGGCCCATGGCATCGCGATAGACGGGGCCGAGCTCGGAGAGCCGGCGGCTGTATTCGTCGCGGTCCGTCACGTACCAGGTCATGCGCACCATGTGCTCGGGGCCCGCGCCGCCTGCGCGCAACACCTCGGCAATGTTGCGCAGTGCCTGGCCGCATTGCTCGATGAAGTCGTCCGACTCGAACTGCTGTTGTGCGTTCCAGCCGATCTGGCCGCCGACGAACAGCATCGTGCCGCGTGCAGCGACACCGTTTGCATAGCCCTTGGGAGGCAGCCAGCCTTCAGGCTGCAGGAGTTTGTTGATCATGGTGTGGTGTTGAGTTGTCTCAGTTTGAATCGCTGGAGCTTGCCGGTTTCGGTGCGCGGCAACACCGCGACGAACTCGATCTCCCGCGGGTATTTGAACGGTGCGATCGTCGCTTTCACATGGTCCTGCAGCGCCTTCACGAGGGCCGCATCGCCTTCGTGCCCTGGCTTGAGCACGCAGAATGCCTTCACGATCATGCCGCGGTCGGCGTCGGGCTTGCCGATCACGCCGCACTCGGCGACCGCCGGGTGCTTCAGCAGCGCGTCTTCGACCTCCGGCCCGCCGACGTTGTAGCCGGCTGTGATGATCATGTCGTCCGCGCGCGCCTGGTAGAAGAAATAGCCGTCGTCGTCCTGCACGAAGGAATCGCCCGGGTAGTTCCAGCCGTTCTTCACGTAGTCGGCCTGGCGCGGATCGTCGAGATAGCGGCAGCCCACCGGGCCTTGCAGCGCAAGCTTGCCAACCGTGCCGCGCGGCACTTCGTTGCCTTCGTCGTCCACCACCTTGGCGGTGAAGCCGGGAACCACCTTGCCCACCGCGCCGCGGCGTACGTCGCCGCCCGCGGCGGAGATGTAGATGTGGAACACCTCGGTGCCGCCGATGCCGTCGAGCATCTCGATGCCGGTGGCTTCTTTCCACAGCTGGCGTGTGGCGTCGGGCAGCGCCTCGCCCGCACTCACGCTGATGCGCAGGCTGGGCATGCCGTGCTGCTTCACGAAGGGCGCCATCTGGCGATAGAAGGTCGGCGCCGTGTAGCAGATCGTCGCGCCCACCTCGTTGATGAGCTTCACCAGCCCTTCTGGTGTGAACGGCGCGTCGGCAAAGTACACCGAAGCGCCGGCCCACATCGGGAACACGAGCAGCCCGCCGAGCCCGAAGGTGAAAGCCAGCGGCGGCGAGCCGATCACGATGTCGTCGCTGCGCGCGCGCAACACGTGGCGCGGCCAGGTCTCGCACATTGCGAGCACGTCGCGGTGCGTGGTGACGGGCGCCTTGGGCTTGCCCGTGGTGCCCGAGGTGAAGGCCAGCAGCGCGACGTCGTCGGAAGCCGTGGGGCAGGCCGTGAACACGCCGCTCTTCTTCGCCGCGCGCGCGGAGAGCGAGTCCGGCGCTTCGGGCCTGTTGAATGCGATCACGGTGGCCAGCACGGGGTGCTCGCGCTGTGCGATCGCGAGTTCGTCGAGCAGGCGGCCATCGCACAGCGCAGCAACGGGCTGCGCCTTCTCGATGATGTCGCCCAGCTCCTTTGCGCGCAGCAGCGGCATCGTCGCCACCGCGATCAGTCCGGCCTTCACCACCGCGAGCCACGACAGAGCCATGGCCACCGAGTTGCCGCCGCGCAGCAGCACGCGATTTCCCGGCACGAGTCCGAGATCCTCGGTCAGCACCTGCGCAATGCGGTTGACTTCGATGGCGGCCTGCGCGTACGTCAGCGTGCCCTGCGGTGAACGCAGCATCGGGTTGTCGCCGAAGCCCTTCGACGCGGCCTTGTCGAGCAGTTCCTCGACCAGGTTCAGCTGGTCGGGCAACTGCAGCTCGGGCAGGTCGTAGCGAAAGACGGGCAGCTGCTCGGCGGGCGGCAGGCGGTCGTGAACGAAGCGGTCGACTTGGGCAGACACGGTGTTTATCCCCGCAGAACGGATTTGCCAATGATCAGTTGTTGAACCTCCGTCGCGCCTTCGTAGATGCGCAGCGAGCGGATGTCGCGGTAGAGGCTCTCAATCTTCGTGCCAACCTTCACGCCGAGGCCGCCATGCATCTGCAGTGCCATGTCGATCACGCGGCTGGCGTTCTCGGTGGCGCACATCTTGGCCATCGCGGCAGCGGCTGACACATCGCCGACCGCAGGCGCGCCGCGCTGCTCGGCGTCATCGCGCATCCATGCGGCGCGGTAGGTGAGCAGCGCCGCGCTGTCGATCAGCGCGGCCATCTCGCCAAGCTTGGCCTGCGTGAGCTGGAAGTCGGCGAGCGTCTGGCCGAACATGCGGCGGTTCTTCGAATGCGAGATGGCTTCGGCCAGTGCGCGGCGACCCATGCCGAGCGCTGCCGCCGCCACCGAGGCGCGGAAGATGTCGAGCGTGCGCATCGCGAGCTTGAAGCCGCCATTGAGTTCGCCGAGCTGCGCCGTGCGCGGCACGATGCAGTTCTCGAAACGCAGCGTGGCGAGCGGATGCGGTGCCATCACGTCGATGTGCGCGGAGGTGTCGAGGCCGGGCGTCGTCGCGTCGACGATGAAGGCCGTGATGCCGCGCGTGCCGCCCGTGGGATCGGTCTTCGCGAACACGCAGTAGAAATCGGCGATGCCGCCGTTGCTGATCCAGGTTTTCTCGCCGTTCAGGCGCCAGCCGTCGGCGGTCGTTTCGGCGCGCATGGCCATTGCACCCACGTCGGAGCCTGCCTCGGGTTCGCTGAGCGCGAAGGCCGCGATCTTGCTGCCCTTCGCCACGGCAGTCAGGTAGCTTGCATGCTGTTCTGGCGTGCCAGCGAGCGTGATCGCACCGCTGCCGAGACCCTGCATGGCGAAGGCGAAGTCGGCGAGCGGCGAATGGAAGGCCAGCGTCTCGCGCAGCAGCACGAGTGCGCGCGAGTCGAGGCGCTCGAGCGCACCGCCAGCGCTGCCGGGCACGGCATAGCGCAGCCAGCCGCCGTCGCCGAGCCGCTTCACCCAGTCCCGGCACGCCGCGCGGTCGTCGCGCTCGTCCACCTCCTGCGCGGCGGCCCAGGGCAGCAGGCCATCGGCCAATGCGCGATGTGCATCGTCGAAGAATGGCAGCGCGAGGTGCGCGGTCGATGGCGGTGCAGGTGCTTTGGTCATCATCGCGTCAATCTCCACCGAACACGGGTTTGCGCTTGGCCGCAAAGGCCTCGTACGCCCGCTTGAAATCTTCGGTCTGCATGCAGATCGCTTGCGCCTGCGCCTCGGCCTCGATGGCCTGGTCGATGGTCATGGACCATTCCTGCGACAGCATGGTCTTGGTCATGCCATGCGCGAAGGTCGGACCTTCCGCCAGGTCGCGCGCCACCTTGATGGCGGCTTCGAGCAACGCATCGCTTTCGTGCAGGGCGTTGAAGAAGCCCCAGGCATGGCCTTCCTGCGCGGTCATGGCGCGGCCGGTGAACAGCAGTTCCGACGCACGGCCCTGGCCGATCACGCGCGGCAGCAGTGCACACGCGCCCATGTCCGCGCCGGCCAGGCCCACGCGCGTGAACAGGAATGCGGTGCGCGTGGCGGGCGAGCCGTAGCGCAGGTCGCAGGCCAGCGCGATCATCGCGCCGGCACCGGCGCACACGCCGTCGATGGCGCCGACGATCGGTTGGGGGCAGGCGCGGATCGCCTTGACCAGGTCGCCCGTCATGCGCGTGAACTCCAGCAGCTCGGGCATGCGCATGCCGGTCAGCGGGCCGATGATCTCGTGCACGTCGCCGCCCGAGCAGAAGTTGCCGCCCGCACCGGTCACGACGATGACCTTCACGTCGGTGGCGTAGGCCAGTGCGCGGAACAGGTCACGCAGTTCGGCGTACGAGTCGAAGGTCAGCGGGTTCTTGCGCTCGGGCCGGTTCAGCGTGATGGTGCCGACACCGGCTTCAAAACTCCACGCGAAGTGCTCGGCCTTGTAGGCCGCCTTCGCCTCGAATTGCGCGCGCATGGGGTTGCCTGCGCCGATGTAGTGCTTCATTCGGTCTCCGCCATCAATAGTTGGTTGTGTGAGTGTTGCTTGACCTTGCCGAGCAGCTTGTGGAGCTGCGCGATCTCCTTGCCGCTGAGGCCCGCAAAGGCCTCGACGATCCAGTCTTCATGCTGCTGCGCCATCTCGTTGAAGAGCTTGCGCCCGCGCGCGGTGAGCCGCACGCGCCACGCGCGCCGGTCGCCTTCGACGTTGATTCGTTCGACCAGTCCTTCGGCCACGAGCTGGTCGGTGATGCCGGTCACGTTGCCGCCCGTCACCATCATGCGGCGCGAGAGCTCGTTCATCTTCAGCCCGTCGGGCGAGCGCTCGAGCTGCGACATCAGGTCGAAGCGCGGCAGCGTGGTGGCGAACTGGGAGCGCAGTTCGTTGCGCACCTGCTTCTCGATGAGCTGGGTGCAGGTCAGGAGCCGCAGCCAGAGGCGCAGGGCCTCGGGGTGTTCGCTGTGGGCGCGGGCTTCGAGGTCCATGTCAGTGCGTCTCCTCGTTGTTCTGTGCCGTCACTGCAGCCGCGGCCATCTGCTGCTGCTTCGCGATCTCGCGGTACATCTGGTCGCGGCCGCTCAGGTATTGCTTGGGCCAATCGACGTCGCGGCTCTGCAGCTTTGCGGCCTCGTGCAGCGTCCATGCGGGGTCGGCGAGGTGCGGGCGGGCCACGGCGCAGAGATCGGCGCGGCCGGCGGCAATGATGCTGTTGGCCTGGTCGGCGTCGGTGATGGCGCCCACGGCGATGGTCGAGATGCCGACCTCGTTGCGGATGCGGTCCGAGAACGGCGTCTGGTACATGCGCCCGTACACCGGCTTCGCGGCGCGCGTGGTCTGGCCCGACGACACGTCGATGAAATCGGCGCCGGCTTCCTTGAAAAGACGTGCGACCACGATCGCATCGGCATCGGTGTTGCCGCCGGGCGCCCAGTCGTGCGCGGAGATGCGCACGCTCATCGGCTTGTCGGCGGGCCACACCGCGCGCATGGCGCGGAACACTTCGAGCGGGTAGCGGCAGCGCGCCTCGATGTCGCCGCCGTATTCGTCGGTGCGCAGGTTGGTGAGCGGGCTGATGAAGGCCGACAGCAGGTAGCCGTGCGCGCAGTGCAGCTCGAGCCAGTCGAAGCCGCATTCGGCGGCGCGGCGGGTGGAGGCTACGAATTGCTCGCGCAGCGTGTCCATCTCGGAGCGGGTGATCGCTGCGGGCAACTGGTTCTGCTCGCCGTAAGGCACGGCACTTGCGCCGAGCACCGGCCAGTTGCCGCTTTCGAGCGGTTCGTCGGTGCCTTCCCAGCCCACGCGGGTCGAGCCCTTGGGGCCGCTGTGGCCGAGCTGCATGGCGATCTTCGCGCTCGACTGCGTGTGCACGAAATCGACGATGCGCTTGAAGGCGGCCTGCTGCGCGTCGTTGTACAGGCCCGTGCATGCCGGCGTGATGCGGCCTTCGGGCGTCGGGCTCGTCATTTCGACGAACACCATCGCGGCGCCGCCGAGCGCACGTGCGCCCAGGTGGACCAGCAGGAAGTCTTGCGGCACACCGTCGACCGCGCTGTAGGTGGCCATCGGCGACACGAGGATGCGGTTCTTCAGCGTGAGCCCGCGCACCTTGTAGGGCATGAGCATCGGCGCCATCGCCTTGCCGCCTGCGAGCCACTGCTCGTAGCCGCCGAGCCACTGCGTGTCGCGCACGCGCAGGTTCTCGTGGCTGATGCGCTGCGAGCGGGTGAGCAGCGAGTAGGCGAACTGCTCGATCTGCATGCCCGTGTAGCGCGGCACGTTCTCAAACCACTCGGTGGAGTTGCGCGCGGCGTTCTGGATCTTCAGCACCTCGACGCTGCGGCGCGCCTCGTAGCCTTCGAGCACATGGTCGACCGTGCCGCCCTGCGCGAACTCGTTGGCCAGGTCGATCGCGTCTTCCAGCGCGAGCTTGGTGCCCGAGCCGATCGAGAAATGCGCCGTGTGCGCGGCGTCGCCCATCAGCACGACGGGCACCGAGCGGCCTTCGACGTCGATGCGGTGCGTCCAGCGCTCGCACACCACGCGCGGAAAGCGGATCCAGTTGGCCGAGCCGCGCAGGTGCGTGGCGTTGCTGATGAGCGGGTGGCCGCCCAGGTACTTGGCGAACAGCTTCTCGCAGAAGGCGATGGCCTCGGGCTGCTCCATCTGGTCGAGACCGTGGGCCTTCCACACGGCCTCGGGCGTCTCGACGATGAAGGTCGAGGTCTTGTCGTCGAACTGGTAGGCATGCGCCTGAAACCAGCCGTGCTCGGTCTGCTCGAAGGCGAAGGTGAAGGCGTCGAAGGTCTGGTGCGTGCCCAGCCACACGAAGCGGCAGTTGCGCAGGTCGATGTCGGGCTTGAACACGTCGGCATAGCGCTGGCGGATGCGGCTGTTGAGGCCGTCGCTGGCAATCACGAGGTCGGCCTTGTACTGCGCGGCGATCGCCTGGTCGTCGGTGGCGTCGGTCTCGAACACCAGCTCGACGCCCAGTGCCAGGCAGCGCTCCTGCAGGATGTTCAGCAGCCGCTTGCGGCCGATGCCGCAGAAGCCGTGGCCGCCCGAGCGCACCTGGCGGCCCTTGAAGAAGACCTGGATGTCGTCCCAGTGGTGGAACTCGTTGCCGATCAGCGCCGCGGTTGGCGCATCGGCCGCGTGCAGGTTGCCCAGCGTCTGGTCGCTCAGCACCACGCCCCAGCCGAAGGTGTCGAAGGGGCGGTTGCGTTCCACCACCGTGATTTGCAGCGCGGGGTTGCGCGCCTTCATCAACAGGGCGAAGTACAGGCCCGCCGGCCCGCCGCCGATGCACAGGATGCGTTGGAGGTCCGAGGCGGGAGCGGGTTTGACCGGGCTTAGGCTGTTCATGGTTCAATAGTTTAGACATAAACAATCTGCTGTCAATGGCGATTCGTAACGGCCGTCCGGCGCGCGGGTCGCGGCTTCGGCCGACAAGGGCAGTCATGCAAAAACTTTGAAAAATCAATACCATGGGCTCCATGCAAAACTTGATACCCAAGATCGAGTCGCAGCTGGCTTCGCTGCCTGTCCCCATCGCGCTGGAACTGCCCGATGGCCGGCGTGTTGCCCAGGCGGGAGCCCGCGTCACGCTGGCCTTCAAGGAGTGGGCCGTGCTCGCCAAGCTGGCAGCGCGGCAGGTGGGCGCCATCGGTGAGGCGTATGTCGAGGGCAAGGTGCAGATCGAGGGGGCCATGCGCGACCTGATCGACGCCACGGTCGGCATGCTGCCCGGCAACCCGGCCGAAACCGACACAGGCTGGTGGAGCCGCCTTCAGCACATGGCCAAGTCGCACGGCTCGCATTCGCTGCGCAAGGATGCGGCCCAGATCGAGTTCCACTATGACGTGTCCGACGACTTCTACGCGCTGTGGCTCGACGCGCGCCGGGTCTATTCATGTGCGTACTTCCGTACGCCCGATCTCACGCTGGCGCAGGCGCAGGAAGCCAAGCTCGACCACATCTGCCGCAAGCTCATGCTGCAGCCGGGCGAGCGCTATCTCGACATCGGCTCGGGCTGGGGCGCGTTACTGCTGTGGGCGGCCGAGCATTACGGCGTGGACGCTACCGGCATCACGCTGTCGAAGAACCAGCACGCGTACGTGCAGCGCCTGATCGAGGAAAAGGGCCTGCAAGGCCGCGTGCGCGTCGAACTGCGCGACTACCGCGAGCTGTCGGTCGGCCAGCCTTTCGACAAGATTTCCTCGGTCGGCATGTTCGAGCACGTGGGCGCGGCCAACATGCCGACCTACTTCCGCAAGATCCATTCGCTGCTGAGGCCGGGTGGGCTGGTGATGAACCACGGCATCACCTCGGGCGAACTCAACTACCGCCAGCTCGGCGCCGGCATGGGCGACTTCATCGAGAAGTACATCTTCCCGGGCGGCGAACTGCTGCACGTGACGCACGTGTTGCGCGAGACGGCCGCGGCCGGCCTGGAGATGGTCGATACCGAGAGCCTGCGCCCGCACTATGCGCGCACGCTCTGGGCCTGGTCGGACGCGCTGGAGGCGCAGCTCGACGCCGCGCGCGAAGTGCTGCGGCGCAGCGGCGGCCGCCAGAGCGACAACGCCGAGCGCATCCTGCGGGCCTATCGTCTCTACCTCGCAGGCTCGGCCATGAGTTTCGAGCAGGGCTGGATCTCGCTGCACCAGATGCTGTCCACCAAGCCAGACGGCAAGGTCGAACACGGCGTTCTGCGCGGCGCGCAATCGGTGTACCCTTTTGCCCGTGACTACATCTACAAGTGAGTGAGAACACCATGCTCTATCGATTCCAGTCCCGAGCCTCTCCCGACTTCGTGATGCTCGAAGTGCATGCCCGGCAGTTGTTCGACATCGTCGGCAAGGCGATTGCGCCGCAAGGCATCATCACGGTCGAGCAGATCCCGGGCGCCATTGCGGCCCTCGAAGCTGCGCTGGCGCGCGAGGCCGCCAACGCACACAACAACGACGACTACGCCGTCGAAGGCCACGCCAGCGAGGCCGAGAAGCAGCATGTCGGGCTGCACCAGCGTGCGATCCCGCTGCTGCACATGCTCAAGGATTCGCTGGCCGAGAAAAAAGACGTGACTTGGAAGACCTGATCGACCAGATCGAACGGCTCCAGTCGCGAAACGCCGCGGAACCGGCTTTGCCGGGCCGCAGGCGTTGCTCCCTGCAAGGGGGTTGGCGCCAGCGACACGAAGTGCGCGAAGCCTGGGGGTCAGTCAACTTTCGCGCCGGAGTCCTTGACCACCTTGGCCCACTTCACGTGCTCGCTCGCAATGAGCTTCGTAAAGTCGGCGGGCGAATTGCCGCTCGGGATCGCGCCCTGCGCGAGCATCTTTTCCTTGATGGCCGGCGTGCCCAGCGACCTGGCCACTTCCTGCTGGATGCGGTTCACGATCTCCGGTGAGGTTCCGGCCGGGGCCAGCAGCCCGAACCACGAGCTTGCCTCGTAGCCCTTGAGCGACGGGCCTCCCGCTTCAGCCACCGTCGGAATGTCCGGCAGCGCGGGCGAACGCTGCGCGCTCGTCACGGCCAGCGCGGTGAGCTTGCCGGCCTTGATCTGTGCCATCGACGAGGGCAGGTTGTCGAACATGACGTCGGCGTTGCCGCCCACCATGTCCAGCAGCGCCGGGCCCGAGCCCTTGTACGGGATGTGGGCCATGAACGTGCCGGTCATGCTCTTGAACAGTTCGCCGGCGAGATGGATCGACGTGCCGCTGCCGCTCGACGCCATGTTGAGCTTGCCCGGGTTGGCCTTGGCGTACTTGATGAAGTCCTGCACATTGCGGATGTTCAGCGTCTTCGCCTTGTCGGCATTCATCTCCATCACATTCGGCACGGCGGCCACCAGCGTGATCGGCGCGAAGTCCTTGATCGGGTCGAAGGGCAGCTTGGGGTACAGCGCGCGGTTGATGCCGTGCGTGCCCACCGTGCCCATCAGCAGCGTGTAGCCGTCGTTCGGCGCGCGGGCCACAAGCTCGGCGCCCACGTTGCCGCCCGCGCCCGCGCGGTTGTCCACGATGAACTGCTGGCCGAAGGCCTTCGACAGCTCGGGCGCGACGGCGCGCGCCAGGATGTCGGTGGTGCCGCCGGCCGCGAAGGGCACGACGATGCGCACGGGCTTGGTCGGCCAGGTGCCTTGGGCCCACGAAGGAGCGGCCATCAGCGTGAGGGCGGTGGCGACGGAAGCGGCCAGCGCGGCGCGGCGATGGGTCCGGAAGGAAGAGCAGAAGAAAGAAGTCATGCGCGCGTTTGTACAGGCGCGCGCCGCGCACGTCGCGGGTGAAAACCCCGTGGGCCGGCAGGCCGCTCAGGCCACCTGCATCCGCTGCGCAAACCGCTCGTCGCGAAAACGTTCGAGCACGAAGTCGATGAACACGCGCGTCTTCGGCGGCAGCAGCTTCTTGCTCGGGTAGTAGAGCCACACCGCGCCCGCATCCTGGTGCCAGTCGGGCAGCAGCCGCAGCAGCTCGCCGCTGCGCAGGCCGCGCTCCACGAAGGGCATCGGCAGCATCGCCACGCCCAGACCCATCAACGCTGCATGCGCGATGGCCTCGGGGTCGTTGAAGATCGCGCGCGGCCGGGGCAGCTCCACCGTGGCCTCTTCGCCGCGCGCATGCCGCAGCGTCCAGCCGCGCAGCCGGCCTGTGGGCGAGGACCGGCGCAGCAACGTGTCGAGCGCCGCCAGGTCCGAGGGATGCCGGGGCCGCTCGCGCCCCTCCATGTAGCGCGGCGATGCCACGGCCACCACGTGAATGCGCGCCAGCTCCCGCGCTATCAACCCGGCCGCGAGTTCGATGCCGCCGCCGATGGCCGCGTCGAAGCCCTCGCCCACCAGGTCCACCTGCTGGTTGTCGAAATGCCAGTCCGGCAGGATGGCCGGGTAGCGCGCGAGGAAGTCGCCCATCATCGGCAGCACGTGCTCGCGCCCGAAGGCCTGGCCCATGCTCACCTTCAGCGTGCCGGCGGGCTGGCCGTCGTCCTTGTCGATGCCGGCCACCGCCTCCTGCAGCGTGGCGAGCGCGCCGCCGACCTGCGCCAGGAAGCGCTCGCCGCCCTCGGTCAGCGTGAGGCGGCGCGTGCTGCGCTGGAACAGCCGCACGCCCAGCCGTGCTTCGAGCCGTGCAACGTTCTTGCTCACGGCCGCCGGCGTCAGCCCCAGGCGCCGGGCCGCTGCCGAGAAGCTGCCGCCCTCGGCGCTCTGCACGAAGGATTCGAGGTGACTGAGCGGTTCCATGGCCGCATTGTCATTCCCATCTTCAACTCCGGGTTGAATTTGATTGCCTCGATTGATGGCTACCGCCACAGGAATGAATTGCCGACACTGAAGGCCTTCCTCCTCCACCTGCACGGAAAAATCATGGCCTCCAACACTGCTTCTTCTTCTCCTGTCCTGGCCGGCAAGGTCGCCTTCGTCACCGGCGGTTCGCGCGGCATTGGCGCCGCCATCGTGCGCCGGCTGGTGCGCGACGGTGCCGCCGTAGCCTTCAGCTACGCCAGTTCCAGCGCCCCGGCCGACGAACTGGTGCGCAGCATTCAGTCCGAAGGCGGCCGTGCCCTTGCGCTGAAGATCGACAGCGCCGATGCCGCCGCGCTCACCGCCGGCATCGACGAAACGGCCCGCGCGCTCGGCAAGATCGACATCCTTGTGAACAACGCCGGCGTGTTCCTCGGCGGCACCCTCGACGACTTCTCGCTCGAGGACTTCGACAAGACGCTGAACGTCAACGTGCGCGCCGTGTTCGTCGCGGCCAAGGCGGCCTCGCGCCACATGGGCGAAGGCGGCCGCATCATCAACATCGGCAGCACCAACGCCGAGCGCATGCCCTGGCCCGGCGGCAGCGCCTATGCCATGAGCAAGTCGGCGCTGGTCGGCCTGGTGCAGGGCCTGTCGCGCGACCTCGGTCCGCGCGGCATCACGGTCAACAACGTGCAGCCGGGCCCGGTCAACACCGACATGAACCCGGTCGACGGCCCCAACGCCGCTGCCATGCACGGCCTGATGGCGCTCGCCCGCCACGCCCGCCCCGAAGAAATCGCCGGCATGGTCGGCTACCTGGCCAGCCCGGAAGCCGCGTTCGTGACCGGCGCCAGCCTGAACATCGACGGTGGCTTCGCCGCCTGAAGCGGCGCGAGCTCACGAGAAGGCCGGGACCTCCCGGCCTTTTTCGCGTGCGCCTTCGCCAGGATGGCGCTCCGGGAATTCCCGGATGCCCAGAGGCACGCCCCGATGGGATAGTTAGTTCGCCCTTCAAACTAACTAATTTCTTACCGCTGGTTCCTGCGGGGCGCACCAACACTGGAGAGACATCGATGCAACTGAAACACACCCTGGCCGCCATGGCCTTCGGTTTCACGGCCGTGGGCGCCCTGGCGCAAACCGTGGTCGGCGTGAGCTGGTCCAACTTCCAGGAAGAACGCTGGAAGACCGACGAGGCCGCCATCAAGGCCCAGCTCGAGAAGCTCGGCGCCAAGTACATCAGTGCCGATGCAGGCGGCTCGCCCGAGAAGCAGTTGGGCGACATCGAGGGCCTGATGTCGAAGGGCGCCAAGGCGCTCATCGTGCTGGCGATGGACAAGGACGCCATCCTGCCCGCCATCACCAAGGCCACGCGCCAGAAGGTGCCCGTGGTGGCCTATGACCGGCTGATCGAGGCGCCGGGCGTGTTCTACATCACCTTCGACAACGTCGAAGTCGGCCGCATGGAGGCGCGCGAAGTCTTCAAGGTCAAGCCCAAGGGCAACTACGTGATCATCAAGGGCTCGCCGAGCGACCCGAACGCCGACTTCCTGCGCGCCGGCCAGCAGGAGGTGCTGGACGCCGCGATCAAGAAGGGCGACATCAAGATCGTCGGCGACGAATACACCGATGGCTGGAAGCCCGAGGTCGCGCAGAAGAACATGGAGCAGATGCTCACCAAGAACGGCAACAAGGTCGACGCGGTGGTCGCGGCCAACGACGGCACGGCCGGCGGCGCGGTGGCAGCGCTCACCGCCAAGGGCCTGCGCGGCATCCCGGTGTCGGGCCAGGACGCCGACTTCGCGGCGCTCAACCGCATTGCGCTGGGCACGCAGACCGCCACCGTCTGGAAGGATTCGCGCGAACTCGGCCGCGAAGCCGCCTCCGCCGCCATGGCGCTGGCCGCCGGCAAGCCGGTCGACAAGGCCGCACCGTGGGCCGGCGGCGCCAAGAAGATCTCACTGTCCTCGCGCCTGCTGACGCCGGTGCCGATCACGCGCGACAACCTCGACGTGGTCGTCAAGGCCGGCTGGATCAATAAGGACGAGCTCTGCAAGGGCGCCACGGGTGCGAGCGCGCCCGCCGCCTGCAAGTAACGAGTCTGCCAATCCGCGCCACGCGGCGTCCGGCCGGCCCCTGGGGCTGGCCGGTACGCGGTCGCGCACCTGCCGTTCCAAGGGGCACCTTCAAAAATGAGCAATGAAACTCCGGGCTGGTGGCGCCGCACGGGCATCGACCTGCGGCTGATCCTGATGTGCGTGCTGCTGGCCGTGATGGCGGTGGTGTTCAGCGTCATGTCGGGCGGCGTGTTCCTGTCGCCCGAGAACCTCTACAACGTCGCGCAGCAGACGGCCGTGGTCGGCATCGTCTCGACCGTGATGGTGCTCGTCATCGTCGCGCGCCACATCGACCTGTCGGTCGGCTCGGTGATGGGCTTCGTCGGCGTGCTGATCGCGTACCTCCAATACACCTCGGGCTGGTCGTGGCCCACGGCCTGCCTCGCGGGGCTTGCCGTGGCCCTCCTCGTGTCGATCTATCAAGGCTGGCTCACGGCGGTGCTCGGCGTGCCCTCGTTCGTGGTCACCCTCGGCGGGCTGATGTCGTTTCGCGGCGCGGCCTTCCTCGTGGCCGACGGCAAGACGCAGCCGGTGAACGACGAGTTCTTCCAGCGGCTGGGCGGCGGCTACGACGGCGGCATCGGCGTTACGGCGAGCTGGGTGCTCGCAGGGCTGGTCGCGCTGGTGCTGTTCGGGCGCATGCTGCAGAAGCGCCGCGCGCGCCAGCGCTACGAGATGCCGACCGAGGCGCTGTGGCTCGACGTGCTGATCACCGCGGTGCCGGTGGCGGTGGTGTTCGGCTTCGCGTGGGTCATGAACAACTACCAGATCTCGTCGAAGAGCGAGCCGCAGGGCATTCCGATCCCGGTGCTGATCTGGGCGGTGGTGGCGATCGTGCTGTCGTTCATCGTGCACCGCACGCGCTTCGGGCGCTATGTGTTCGCGATGGGCGGCAACCCCGATGCCGCGGCGCTGGTGGGCATTCCGGTCAAGCGCGTCACGCTGATGCTGTTCGCGCTGCTGGCGGTGCTGGTCACGGTTGCGGCCATCGTGTCGATCGCGCGGCTCAACGCGGGCACCAATTCGCTGGGCACGGGCATGGAGCTGTACGTGATCGCCGCGGCCGTGATCGGCGGCACGGCGCTGGCGGGCGGTAGCGGCTCGATCTTCGGCTCGGTGCTGGGCGCGCTGATCATGCAGTCGCTGGACAGCGGCATGCTGCTGCTCGACGTGCCGATCGGCAAGCGCATGGTGATCATCGGCCAGGTGCTGATCGTGGCCGTGGTGTTCGACGTGCTCTATCGCCGCAAGTTCGGGGAGAACTGACATGGCCGACATCGACAAGACAAAACCGCTCGTCGAGCTGCGCGAGATCCGCAAGGCCTTCGGCGGCGTCAAGGCCGTGGATGGCGTGAGCGTGAACCTCTACCCGGGCGAAGTGGTCGCGCTGCTGGGTCACAACGGCGCCGGCAAGTCCACGCTGATGAAGATGCTCGCGGGCGCCTACCCCATCGACTCGGGCGACACGCTGATCGCGGGCGAGAAGGTCCACATCCGCACGCCCGCCGAAGCGCAGGCCCAGGGCATCGAGACCATCTACCAGACGCTCGCGCTGGCCGACAACCTCGACTCGGTGTCGAACCTCTTCCTCGGCCGCGAGAAGATGACGCCATGGCGCACGCTCGACGATCACTTCATGGAAGTGCAGGCGCGCAAGGTATTCCATCGCCTCAACAGGAACTTCACCAATATCCGCGTGCCGGTGCGCCGGCTCTCGGGCGGGCAGCGGCAGGTGGTGGCGATCTCGCGCGCGCTCTACTTCAATGCGCGCATCCTCATCATGGACGAGCCATGCGCCGCGCTCGGCCCGGAAGAAACCGCGATGGTCGGCGGGCTCGTGAAGCAGCTCAAGGCCGACGGCGTGGGCATCTTCCTGATCACGCACGACATGCCCGACGTGTTCTCGCTGAGCGATCGCCTCGCGGTGATGAAGAACGGCAAGCTGGTCGGCACCTACCGCACCACCGATGTGACCGAGGACGAAGTGCTCGGGATGATCATTGCCGGCAAGCGGCCCGAGGGCAAAGAGCAGGCCCATCACGCCGAGACTGCAGCGCTCTCCTGATGTGACCACCATCGGCGACCAGCAACTGTTGAAGCGCATGAACCGCAGCGTGCTGCTGCGGCTGCTGCGCGCGCAGCCCGGCCTGTCGCGCGCGCGGCTGGCGAGCGAGAGCGGGCTCACCAAGTCGACCGTCAGCCTGCTGGTGCGCGAGCTGCTCGACGAAGGCTGGCTCAGCGAGGCCGGCGCGACGGTGGCCGACGGCATGGGCCGGCCTTCGACGCCGCTGCAGATCAACGTCGGCGTGCGCGCGCTGATGGGCGTGGAGATCGCCGTCGAGACCGTGCGCCTCGTGTGCGTATCGCTGCAGGGCGAGGTGCTGCACGCCGACACCCGTGCGCTGACCGACGGCTCGCCGGCCGGCGCGTGCGCGCAGGTCGCGCGCATGGCCGCCGCCGCGCACGTGGTGCTCGAGCGGCTCGGCCTGCGCCTGTCGAGCATCGGCGTGTGCGTGCCGGGCGCGGTGGACGACTGCACCGGCGTGGTCCGCTTCGCGCCCAACTTCGGCTGGCGCAACGTGAGCCTGCTGCCTGCGCTGGAGAAAGCCTTTGCCGCCGTCGGCCTGCCCGGCGTCACCGTGCAACTGCAGAACGACGCCGATGCGGCCGCGCTTGGCGAGTACGAGTTCGCGGCGAGTGAAGGCCAGGACGGCGAAGACCCGCTGATTTTTGTCAACTGCGACGTGGGCGTGGGCGCCGGCGTGGTGCTGAACGACCGGCTTTTCACCGGCGCGCAGGGCATGGCCGGGGAGATCGGCCACACCATCCTCGAACTCGACGGGCCGTTGTGCTCGTGCGGCCGCCGCGGCTGCGCCGAGGCCTTCTTCGGCTCGCGCGTGCTGGAGCGCGAGGGCGCCGACATGCAGCGCGCCGCGGCCTTCTTCGGCGTGCTGCTGCAGAACCTGTGGGTTACCTTCAATCCGCGCGCGATCGTGCTCGGCGGCAAGGCCTGCGCCGACCATCGCGGCTTTGCGCAGGCAGCGTTCGAGAGCGTGAAGCGCCACGCCGACGGTGCCGGCATGCCTCCGCCCGACCTGCGCACCGCGCGCCATGGCGCATTGGCGCCCGCAGTGGGCGCGGCCGCGCTGGCGCTGCACGAATACCTGCGGCCGCTGCAGCCCGACGCAAAGGCACGCCGCGCGCGTGCGCTGGCGCGCGCCGCGGCCTGATCGATCAGGCCGGCGACGCGCCTTCTTCCGCGCCGTTGTTGTCGCGCCAGCCGTGCAGCCGCCGATAGAGCGTGCCGCGCGACACGCGCAGCTGCCGTGCCGCCTGCGACACATTGCCGCCATGCGCGGCGAGCGTTTCCTCGATCAGCTTGCGGCTGTGCTCGCGCAGCGTCGCCTGCGCAGGAGACGCGGATTCGACAAGGTTCGTGCACTCGCAGGCTTCGGGCGCCTGCATCCGCGCATCGTCCTGCCGCTCGATGGCCAATGGTGCCGCCTCGCCGGGCATCGCCACCGCATGCCTGAAGTCCGCGCCGTCCGCGCCCTTCAGCCGTGCCTGCACCCACACGCCCAGCCCGCTCGCCAGCCGCAGCGGCTGCGCTGCCTCGCGCCGCCCGAGCCGCAGCAGGCTCGCGAGGTCGTGTCCCAGCAGGTATTCGACGTCGCGCTCGTCCGCCGCCTCGGGCAGCCGCCCGAGCAGCCGCGCGCCCGCGTTGTTGAGCCAGGCGATCGTGCCGTCGGGTGCGACGCCTGCCAGCGCTTCGAGCGGCGTGCCCAGCAGCGTGGGGCTGGCCTGGAAGCGCAGGATCAGGTGGTCGCGCGACTGCGCCTGCAGCAGCCGGTTCTCAATCGTCGTGGCATGGAGCGCCACCATCGACGCCGCGTCGAAGCCGAAGCGGCGCGCCTCCACCGTGAGGTCGAGCACGCCGGCGAGCTGCCCCGCCACGTCGCGGATCGGCGCCGCCGCGCACTGCATGTGGCCCAGCACGTCGAAATAGTGCTCGGCGCCATCGACCGCGCAGGCCTGCCCGGTGCTCGCCACGATGCCCGGCGCCGTGGTGCCGACGACGCGCTCGGAGATGTTCACGCCCACGCGCGATGTCTTGCGCAGCACCGGCTGGTGCGCGGCGGCGGGCTGCTGCGTGACGTGCACCACCACGCCCTCGCGGTCGGTGAGGATCACGCGGCAGTCGGTGCCCGCGAGTGCATGCTCCATCTGCGCCAGCTCCTGGCGCGCCGCATCGAGCAGCTCGCGGCTGCGCGCGAGCGTGGCGTGCAGGCGGCTCGGCGTGACCGCGTCGAAGGTCACGATGCGCTGGCGGTCGGTGTGCGTGCGGCTGCAGCGCATCCACGACTGGATCACCGCCTCGCCCACGAGGCCCGAGGGGCGCACGCCTTCCTCGAAGAACTGCTGCCGCGCGAGCGCCACGCGCTGTGCGGGCGTGTTGGCAAAGAGCTGGCGCGGCGCGTCCGGCGTGCCGATTCTGTCGAGGGCCATGGGTTCGCTGCCTCCCTGGGTGGGGTCGGGGTCGGGACCAGCGCTGAATGTGTTCCGCAATGGAACAGCGCCGGACTGGGGAAATCCCGGGGGTGAACCCGGAGCCCGCGCGCACGATCCTTGAGGGACAAAGGAGACCTGCGATGAAAAAAACACACTCCGGGCTGCTCATGCTGGCCGGCGCCTTGCTGTGCCTGGGCACATCGACCACGGCCTCGGCCCAGAACGCACAGGACCGCGCAGCCGCTGCCACCAAGCGCGTCGACGGCAGCTTCATCCGCGCCAACGCGGCGCAGAAGAAGACGCCCGACTGGCCCAGCGTCGGCCTCGACTATTCGGAGTCGCGCTTCAGCAGGCTCGACCAGGTGAACGCCGGCAACGTGAAGCAGCTGGGGCTGGTCTGGTCTTACAACCTCGAATCCACGCGCGGCGTGGAAGCCACGCCGCTGGTGGTGGACGGCATCATGTACATCACCGCCTCGTGGAGCGTGGTGCACGCCATCGACACGCGCACCGGGCAGAAGCTGTGGACCTTCGATCCACAGGTCGACAAGTCCAAGGGCTTCAGGGGCTGCTGCGACGTGGTGAACCGCGGCGTGGCGATCCACGAGGGCAAGGTCTACGTGGCGGCCTACGACGGGCGGCTCATCGCGCTCGACGCGGCCACCGGCCAGAAGGTCTGGGAGAAGAACACCATCGAGGGCCAGAAGGGCAGCTACACCATCACCGGCGCGCCGCGCGTGTTCAAGGGCAAGGTCATCATCGGCAACGGCGGCGCCGAGTACGGCGTGCGCGGCTACGTCACCGCCTACGACGCGAAGACCGGCGACCAGAAGTGGCGCTGGTTCGTGGTGCCGGGCGACCCGGCCAAGCCCTTCGAGGACGAATCGATGGCGCGTGCCGCCAAGACCTGGGACCCGAGCGGCAAGTACTGGGAAGCCGGCGGTGGCGGCACCGCGTGGGACAGCTTCGCCTTCGACCCCGAGCTCAACCTGATGTACGTGGGCACCGGCAACGGCTCGCCCTGGTCGCACAAGGCGCGCAGTCCCAAGGGCGGCGACAACCTGTACCTCGGCTCGGTGGTGGCGCTCAATCCCGACACCGGCAAGTACGTGTGGCACTACCAGGAGACGCCGGGCGACAACTGGGACTACACCTCCACGCAGTCGATGATCCTGGCCGACATGAAGCTCGGCGGCAAGCCGCGCAAGGTGCTGCTGCATGCGCCGAAGAACGGCTTCTTCTTCGTCATCGACCGCACCAACGGCAAGTTCATCTCGGCGAAGAACTTCGTCGAAGTGAACTGGGCCACGGGCTATGACAAGAACGGCCGTCCCATCGAGATCGCCGCGGCGCGCGACACCACCAAGCCCGGTGACTCCATTCCGGGGCCGTTCGGCGCGCACAACTGGCATCCGATGTCGTTCAACCCGCAGACCGGCTTCGCCTACCTGCCCGCGCAGCACGTGCCGATCAACCTCATGGACGACAAGGACTGGAAGTTCAACGAGGACGTGCCGGGCCGACCGCACTCGGGCCTCGGCTGGAACCTCGGCAAGTTCGCCAATGCCGAGCCGCCCAAGAGCAAGCCCTTCGGCCGCCTCGTGGCCTGGGACCCGGTCGCGCAGAAGGAAGCGTGGGGCGTCGACTACGCTTCGCCATGGAACGGCGGCACCCTCACCACCGCGGGCAATCTCGTGTTCCAGGGCACGGCCGATGGTCGCCTGCTGGCCTACGACGCGAAGACGGGCGAGAAGCTGTGGGAAACGCCCACCGGCACCGGCGTGGTGGCGGCGCCCTCGACCTACATGGTCGACGGCAAGCAGTACGTGTCGGTCGCGGTGGGCTGGGGCGGCGTGTACGGCCTCGCGCAGCGTGCCACCGAGCGTCAGGGGCCCGGCACGGTCTACACCTTCGCGGTCGGCGGCACGGCGAAGATGCCGGACTTCGTTCAGTACCGCATGGACAAGCTGGTGCAGGGCGTGAAGTACGACCCCGCGAAAGTGCAGGCCGGCACCATGCTGTACGTGAGCAACTGCGTCTTCTGCCACGGCGTGCCCGGTGTGGACCGCGGTGGCAACATTCCGAACCTCGGCTACATGGATGCGGCCTACATCGAGAACCTCGACAAGTTCATCCTGAAGGGCCCGGCCATGGCGCGCGGCATGCCTGACTTCACGGGCAAGCTCTCGGGCGACGAGATCGAGAGCATCAAGGCCTTCATCCAGGGGACGGCTGACGCCATCCGGCCGAAGTAGCCGCAACGAAAAAAGCCGCCGTCCTCAAGAGTACGGCGGCTTCTGCGAATTCAAATCCAGGAACACCGCGGAACCGGCTTTGCCGCGCCGCCTGGGGGCGGGCAACAGCTAGTCGGCGTACACGCCAGCCGCCTTGATGATCGGGCCCCACTTGGCGATCTCGGCCGAGACGAACTTCTTGTGCTCGGCCGGCTCGGTGCGCTTGTCGGTCGTGATCACCGCGCCCAGCGCCTCTTCGCGCTTGACGAAGCCCGGGTCCTTCATCGCGGCCTTGATGGCCTCGTTGAGCTTCTTCAGCACCGGCGCGGGCGTGCCCTTGGGCGCATACACACCGTGCCAGATCGTCACCTCGAAGCCCTTGAGGCCCGACTCGTCGAGCGTGGGCAGGTCCTTCAGGGCCGGCGTGGTCAGGCGCTTGCTCGTGGTGACCGCATAGGCCTTGACCTTCTTGGCCTCGATCTGCGAGGTTGTGTTGGTCGTCTGGTCGCACAGCAGGTCGATCTGGCCGCCCAGCAGGTCGGCGATGGCCGGGGCCGTGCCCTTGTACGGCACGGGCGTCATCTCGACTTTCAGCGCGCTCTGGAACAGCAGGCCGCACAGGTGCGAGGCGGCGCCCAGGCCGGCGTTGCCGAGGTTGATCTTGCCCTTGTTGGCGGCGATCCAGGCCGTCAGTTCCTTGTAGTTGTTGGCGGGCAGGCCGGGCTTGCCGATCAGCGTCATCGGCACTTCATTGACCATGCCGAGGTACTCGAAGTCGTTCTCGACGTTGAAGGGCAGCTTGCGGTAGAGCGCCGGCATCGTCGACATGCCGATGTGGTTCAGCAGCAGCGTGTAGCCATCGGGCGCGGCGCGCGCCACCTTGGCGGTGCCGATGGAGCTGCCCGCGCCCGCAGTGTTGTCCACCACGATGGTGGTGCCGAGCGTCTTCTGCATGGCTTCCGCCAGGTCGCGTGCGACACGGTCGGTCGGGCCGCCGGCCGCGAAAGGCACCACCAGCGTGACGGTCTTGCCCGCAGGGAAATCCTGGGCGTGGACACCGGCGGCTGCGGCGGCAATCGCCGCGAGGGCGAACAGTTTCTTCATGACGTCTCCGGGAGGGGGATAAAAAGGCCGCGATCTTAAAGGCTGACCACAGCCTGACCTATACCGGATAGCCCTTAGAGACGGCCGGGGGCCGAGGGCGCCCGGGCTCGGCGATTCCTTCGGGCGAAATATGTCTGCCCTGCGGAATCGGGCAAACAAATCCTGCGACTCGTAAGAGGAGTTTGCCGCCTGTCGAACTGTCCGACAGGCGGATCCGGCGCAGGACGATGCGGGCGAGGTGGGCGTGGCCTAGGGTGAATCTTCATTGCTTTTTTTATGCAGCAACCCCGAAGGAGATCCATCATGCCCATCACCTCCTCTTCCCTCGACGGAATGAAGGTCGCCATCCTCGTGTCGGACGGCTTCGAGCAGGTCGAGATGACCGAGCCGCGCAAGGTGCTCGACGGTGCCGGTGCGCAGACGCAGATCGTCTCGCCGCTCGCCGGCACCGTGCGCGGCTGGCACCACCATGAGCCTGCCGACAGTTTTGCGGTCGACGTGCCGCTGAAGCGCGCCGACGCCGGTGACTTCGACGCGCTGCTGCTGCCCGGTGGCGTCATGAACCCCGACGCGCTGCGCATCGACGAGAAGGCCGTGGCGTTCGTGCGCGCCTTCGTCGAAGCGGGCAAGCCCATCGCGGCGATCTGCCATGGGCCGTGGACGCTCATCGAGGCGGGCGGCGTCAAGGGACGCAAGATGACCTCGTGGCCTTCGCTGCGCACCGACCTGAAGAACGCCGGAGCGAAGTGGAGCGACAAGGATGTCGTGGTCGATCAGGCGCTCGTGACGAGCCGCAAGCCCGACGACCTGCCGGCATTCAACTGCGAGATGACGAAGCTCTTCGAGCTGGCGCACGAGCCCGAGCTTCATTGACCGACGCGGCTGGCCGCGTGGCGCATTCGTGCACTGAACCTGCACCGCACACGCGCCGTCATCCGATACCCTCGCTCTCTCTTCGCATGCAGCGGCATGCGCCCTGAAAGGCGAAAGTATTCCAATGACGGCAACCCCTTCTCACGCACGTGCGCGGCGACTGCCGCGCGATCTCGCGCTCGTCACCGTGGCCATCGGTGCCGCGATGTTGGCGGTCAACATGGTCATGCTGCTCTGGCCCGACTCGCCTGACAGCGAGCAGCTGCGCAGCACCTATGCCCTTCCAGGCATGTGGATTCCAATGGTGTTCAGCGTCGGCATGGCCTGGTTGCTGGCAGCGGCGCTGGCCTGGAGCCATGGGCGCAACGCGCTCGAAAAGCGCGGCGTGGACAGCGTGGCGCGGCTGTCCCATCTCCGCAGCCGCTATGGCGCGGCATACGCGGTGGTGCTGGTGCTGAACTTCTACGCGCTGAGCCCGCTGCTCTACGAAGTGCAACTGCTCTTCATGCCGGGCGGCCGCCTGCAGGACTTCTTTGGCCCGGATTCCATGCGCACTGCGATGGCCGCGTTCATGTTCCTGCAGTCCGTTGTCCAGTTGATCGTGCTCGTGCTCGGTGTGTGGGTTGCAGCCTGGTTCGCGCTGAGGGCAGGCCGCGCCGCACCCTCTGCCATGCAAGACGACGAAGCCATCGGCTCATCGCCACGCCGCGCCGTGGCGTTGGTGGGTGCCTCGCTGTTCGCGTCGCTGCAGATGTGGAGCGGCGTGGTCGTGAGCCGCTGGACTTCCGTGGCGAGCGGCATGGAGGGGCTGGAGCTGCTGCTCGCCTGGATGGTGCCGCCGCTGGTGGCCTTCGCGCTCGCGTTGTGGGGCGGCTGGCTCGGCACCAGCGCCGGGCTGGTGCGTGTGCGCCCTTTCAGGGCCGTGGCGGCGGCGGTGCTGGCCTTCGTGCTGGTGCAGGCGAGCTGCATCGCCATCGCGCTGGCGTGGCTGGTGCTGTCGATGTGGGCGCGCGGCCATGACTCCGCGGGCGGGCTCATCGGCTTCGCCCTGGCGCTCGTGCTGGCCTATTCGGTGCTCGTGGTGGTGCTGATGCGCGCCACCACGCGCGGGCTGTACCGCCGCTACTTGTAGCTGCGCACGTCGTCGATCACCTTGCCGTCGTTGGGCAGTTCGCCTGCGCCCACGACGACCACTTCGCCGCGTAGCTTGGTCACTTCGCGAATCGCATCGCCCACGCGGGCCTGAAACCCTATGGGCACGGCGCCCGCGCATTCGAGCGTCAACGTCATCTTGTCGTCGCCCATCTCGCCCGACACCACAAGCCGCGCGCGCCGCGCCTCGGGAAAGCGCCGCACGATCTCGGCCACCTGCGAGGGATGCACGAACATGCCGCGCACCTTCGTGGTCTGGTCGGCGCGGCCGAGCCAGCCCTTGATGCGCTTGTTGGTGCGGCCGGTGGGGCAGGTGCCCGCGAGCACGGCCGAGAGGTCGCCGGTGCCGAAGCGCACGAGCGGGTAGTCGGGGTTGAAGCTGGTGACGACGATCTCGCCAACCTCGCCGTCGGGCACGGGATCGCCGGTGCCGGGGCGCACGATCTCGACCAGCACGCCTTCGTCGATCACCAGGCCTTCGCGCGCACTGGTTTCGTAGGCGATGAGACCGAGGTCTGCCGTGGCGTAGCACTGCGTGCCCTTCACGCCATGCGCGGCAATCCAGTCGTGCAGGCTCGGCGGAAAGGCTTCGCCCGACACCAGCGCCTTGGTGAGCGAGGGCAGCTTCATGCCCTTCTCCGCAGCTTTCTCAAGCAGGATCTTCAAGAAGCTCGGCGTGCCCGCATAGCCTTCGGGCTTCAGGTCGGCGATGGCCTCGAGCTGCTGTTCGGTCTGGCCGGTGCCGCCCGCGAACACGGTGCAGCCGATGGCGCGTGCGCCGCTTTCCATGATGGAGCCCGCGGGCGTCATGTGGTAGCTGAAGCTGTTGTGGATGAGTTCGCCGGCGCGAAAGCCCGCCGCATGCAGCGCGCGCGCGGTGCGCCAGTAGTCGCGGGCCTCGCCCTCGGGTTCGTAGATGGTGCCGGGGCTCGCGAAGATGCGCAGCATGCGCGGCCCGCGCACGATGGAGGCAAAGCCACCGAACGGGTCGTCCGCGCGGCGTGCCTTCTGCAGCTCGAGCAGTTCGGATTTGCGCGTGACAGGCAGTTTGGCGAGGGCTTCGCGCGTGGTGATGTCGGCGGGCTTGACGCCGTCGAGGATCTTCGCGAACGCCGGTGCGGCGGTCTGCGCTTGCGCGATCTGCTTCGGCAATGCGGCCAGAAGGTCACGCTCGCGTTCGGCGGGGTCGCGGATTTCAAGCTTGTCGTAGTGGTCGGTCATGTCCGTCCCCTTCATCTTTCTGGTCGGTTCAAGCCAACCACCTCTTGCGCCGCTTGTAGCTCTTCACATCTCGGAAGCTCTTGCGGTCCGCACCGCCAACGCCGAGGTAGAACTCCTTCACGTCCTCGTTCTCGCGCAGGCTCTGCGCCGCGCCGTCCATCACGATGCGGCCGTTCTCCAGGATGTAGCCGTAGTCGGCATAGCGCAGCGCCATGTTGGTGTTCTGCTCGGCCAGCAGGAAGGTCACGCGCTCCTTGGCGTTGAGGTCCTTCACGATCTCGAACACCTCTTCGACGATCTGCGGCGCCAGGCCCATCGAGGGTTCGTCGAGCAGCACCATGCTCGGATTGGCCATCAGCGCGCGGCCGATGGCGCACATCTGCTGCTCGCCGCCCGAGGTGTAGGCCGCCTGCGAAGTGCGCCGCGTCTTCAGGCGCGGGAAGTACGCGTAGACCTTCTCCAGCGTCTGCTGCACCGCGGCCTTGCCATCGGTGCGCGTGTAGGCGCCGGTCATCAGGTTCTCTTCGATCGTCAGGTGCGCGAAGCAGTGGCGGCCTTCCATCACCTGGATCAGCCCGCGCTTCACAAGCTCGGCCGGCGACAGCGCCTCGATGCGCTCGCCGCGCAGCTCGATGGTGCCCTTGGTGACGGCGCCGCGTTCGCCCGCGAGCAGGTTGCTCACCGCGCGCAGCGTGGTCGTCTTGCCCGCGCCGTTGCCGCCGAGCAGCGCCACGATGCCGCCATCGGGCACGGTCAGCGACACGCCCTTGAGCACGAGGATCACGTGGTTGTAGATGACCTCGATGCCGTTGACGTTGAGAAGGATGTTGGGTTCGCTCATGGTGTGGTCCGAAGCATTCGAAAGAACAACGACGACGCTGCTCTTTCGAATGACGGCTCTCGCGAGCCGCCACGGATCAGCTGCGCGTCAGGAACTGCAGTCCGCCGCTTCGCGGCGCGTCAGCTTCTTCTCGCCTGCGTACTTGTCGGCGGCGGCCTTCACCATCGGCTTGATGATCTGGCTGTCGGCCTCGTACCAGTCGGACATGCCGCCCCACTTGGCACCGTCCCAGGTGTGCACGCGCGCCCAGGTCGAGCCCATGTGGTCCTGGCACGAGGTGCTCACCGGGCGCATCACGCCCGAGAAGCCCAGCGCGTCGAGCTTCTTCTGGTCGAGCGCGAGGTTCTCCATGCCCCAGCGCACCTGCTCGCCGGTCATGACCTTGCCCTTGCCGAAGCGCTCCTGCGCGCGCCGCACGGCCTCGATGCCGAGCATCTGGATGATCACGCCGCGCGTGTAGAGCACCGAGCCCACTTCTTCCTTCGGCCCCGTGCCCTGGCCCTTGTCATGCACCTGCTTCAGGATGTCCTGGATCACCTTGGGTTGCGTGCCCGAGGTGTTGAGCGCGAGCGCGTTGTAGCCCTTGGCGTTGGCGCCCACGTCCTTCACGTCGGGTTCCGCGCCGGCCCACCACACGCCGTACATCTTCTCGCGCGGGTAGCCCGTGGCCACGGCCTCCTTGAGCGCGGTGGAGTTCATCACGCCCCAACCCCACAGCAGCACATAGTCGGGCCGCTGCTGGCGTACCTGCAGCCAGGCCGACTTCTGCTCCACGCCGGGCGCGGTCACCGGGATCAGCGAGAGCTCGAAGCCGTTCTGCTTCGCGCGCTCCTGCAGCAGCGGAATCGGTTCCTTGCCGAACGGCGAGTCGTGGTACACGAGGGTGATCTTCTTGCCCTTGAGCTTGTCCATGCCGCCTTCCTTCTTCCCGATGTGCTGGATCAGGATGTCGGCCGCGGTCCAGTAGGAGCCCATCAGCGGGAAGTTCCACTTGAAGACGCCGCCGTCCTGCGAGGCCGAGAGGCCGTAGCCCAGCGTGATCAGCGGAATCTTGTCGGTCGGCACCTTGTCGGTCAGCGCGAAGGTGATGCCGGTGGCCTGCGGGTCGAACAACGCCACGCCGGGGTGGCCCTTCAGGCGCTCGTAGCACTCCACGCCCTTGTCGGTGGCGTAGCCGGTCTCGCACTCTTCGTACGCGATCTTCACGCCGTTGATGCCGCCGGTGGCATTGATGTACTTGATGTAGTCCTGCTTGCCGTTGGCCCAGGGCGTGCCGTTGGGCGCATAGGGGCCAGTGCGGTACACCAGCAGCGGGAAGAACTGTTCCTTGGCCTGTGCCTGCGCGAGCGAGGGCGCCAGCAGGGCGCCGAGGGTGCTGGCCACCAGGGCGGCGGTCAGAGCGAGCGATTTCAGTTTCATGCCTGTCTCCTTATGTGGGCACCTCGGTGCCGGTTTTTACGTACGAACGGGAATTCAGTGGGGGAAGGGCCAGAGCCGCAATTTCTCCTTGGCCGTGGACCACAAGCGCGCCAGCCCGTGCGGCTCCACGATCAGGAAGAACACGATCAGCGCACCGAAGATCATGGTCTCCAGGTGCGAGGCCAGCGCGGTGGAGATCGAGAAGCCCAGCCACCCCGGCAACTGGTTCAGAAAGAGCGGCAGCAGCACGATGAATGCGGCGCCGAAGAAGCTGCCCATGATCGAGCCGAGCCCGCCGATGATCACCATGAACAGCAGCTGGAACGAGCGGTCGATGCTGAACGCCGCCGGCTCCCACGCACCCAGGTGCACGAAGCCCCACAGCGCGCCGGCCACGCCGACGATGAAGCTGCTCACCGCGAAGGCCGTGAGCTTGGCGTACACCGGTCGGATGCCGATCACGGCGGCGGCCACGTCCATGTCGCGCATCGCCATCCACTCGCGGCCGATGGCGCTGCGCACCAGGTTCTTTGCAAGCAGCGCGAACACCGCCACGAAGATCAGGCAGAACAGGTACTTCTGCACCGGCGACTCGATGGGCACGCCGAACACGTTGAGTCCCGCCACGCTCACCGAACCCGAGGACGAATTGTTGGTGAACCACTGGATGCGCAGGAACGCCCAGTCGGTGAAGAACTGCGCGGCCAGCGTGGCGACTGCAAGGTACAGGCCCTTGATGCGCAGGCTCGGAATGCCGAACAGCACACCGATCACCGTCGCGCACAGGCCGCCCAGCAGCAGCGAGGCAATGAGCGGCATGCCGTCGATGCGCACCTGGAAGTTGTAGGCCGCGTACGCGCCCACCGCCATGAAGGCACCGGTGCCCAGCGAGATCTGCCCGCAGTAGCCCACGAGGATGTTGAGGCCCAGGGCTGCGAGCGAAAGAATGAGGAAGGGCGTGAGGATGGCGCGCATCCAGTAGTCGGACACGCCGATCGGCACCACGACGAAAGCCACGAACAGCAGCACGAGGATCGCGAGGCGGTCCTGCGCGATCGGGAAGATCTGCTGGTCGGCGCGGTAGCTCGACTTGAACTGGCCGTTTTCTCTATAGAACATTGCTCAGACCCGATCGATGATTTTTTCGCCGAACAGGCCTTGCGGGCGAACCAGCAAGAAGACCAGTGCCAGCACATAAGCAAACCAGATCTCGATGCCGCCACCAAGCATGGGGCCGAGATAGATTTCGGACAACTTCTCGCCCACGCCGATCAGCAGGCCGCCGATGATGGCGCCCGGAATCGATGTGAGCCCGCCGAGGATCACCACCGGCAGCGCCTTCAGCGCCACCAGCGAGAGCGAGAACTGCACGCCCAGCTTGGAGCCCCAGATGATCCCGGCCACCAGTGCCGAGAAGCCGGCCACCGACCACACGATCACCCAGATGCGCTTGAGCGGGATGCCGATCGACTGCGCGGCCTGGTGGTCGTCGGCCACCGCGCGCAGGGCGCGGCCCGTGGCCGTCTTCTGGAAGAAGATCGCCAGCACCACCACGAGCCCTGCCGCCACCAGCGCGGCGATCAGGTCTTCCTGGCTCAGCAGCAGCCCGCCCTGGAAGGTGCCTTCGAGCACCATCAGCGGCTCCTTGGGCATGCCCACATCGATCTTGTAGATGTCGTTGCCGAAGATCGTCTGGCCCACGCCGTCGAGGAAGTAGGCGATGCCCAGCGTGGCCATCAGCAGCGTGATGCCTTCCTGGTTCACCAGCTTGCTGAGCGCGAGCCGCTCGATCAGCCAGGCCACCACGACCATCACCGCCATGGCCGCGACGAAGGCCAGGATGTTCGCGAGGATCTGGTTCTCGAAGCCGAACCACTGCGGGAACCACTCCGAGAAGCGCGCCATGGCCAGCGCCGCGAACAGCACCATCGCGCCTTGTGCGAAGTTGAAGACGCCCGAGGCCTTGTAGATCAGCACGAAGCCGATGGCGATCAGCGAATAGAGCATGCCGACCATGAGGCCGCCGAAGAGGGTTTCGAGGAAAAAGCCCATGGTCAGTGTCTTTCTTGTCTTTCTCCCTCCCCCGCTGGGGGAGGGTTGGGGTGGGGGCAGGCGGCGT
>NZ_JBGLYN010000109.1:0-12755 GCF_047304045.1 Variovorax sp. Varisp85 | reverse complement strand
CCCCATCCCAGCCTTCCCCCAGCGGGGGAAGGAGCAATACCGAAATCCCAGATCAACCGAACCGCACGTACTCGAAATCCACTGGCTGGCGGTTGATACCCATCACCGGCGGCGAGATCCAGCCGGCGAACTTGCCCGGCTCGACCACGCGGCCCATCAACGATGCCACGAAAGCGAAATCTTCGGAACTCGGCAGCCATTCGTCGCGCTTGGCGGCCCATTCGATGTCGTTCACCACGCGGCCTTCGGGCGACATCTTGATGCCGGCAAGCGCACCGATCTGGCGGTTGAAGGCCTTGTGCGGCACCGTCAGGCGCGTCGGGATGCCGGCCTTCTCGAGCACCTTGTTCCAGCGGCCGACGCCGGCCACCGAATCCTTGATGAAGTCGTCGCGCAGCACTTCGTTCAGCGCATTGAGCATCGGCACGTCCTTCTCGACCAGCTGGCCGTCCTTCACCTCGAGCACCTTGTAGGTCTGGCCCTTGAGGATGTGGTCGTCCGTGCGCTTGCCTTCTTCGTAGCGGCCCTTCAGGCCGGAGCTGTAGAAGATGGCGGCGTTGCTCGACTGGTCGGCGCCGAACAGGTCGATGGTCACGCTGTAGTGGAAGTTCAGGTAGCGCTGGATGGTGCCCAGGTCGATGCAGCCGGCAGCGCGGATCTTCTGCGCGTCGTCAGTCTTCAGCTCGTTCATGACCTGTGCCGTGCGCGCAATGACGCGCGACACGCCGCTCTCGCCCACGAACATGTGGTGCGCCTCTTCGGTCAGCATGAACTTGGTGGTGCGCGCCAGCGGATCGAACGCGCTCTCGGCCAGCGCGGCCAGCTGGAACTTGCCGTCGCGGTCGGTGAAGTAGGTGAACATGAAGAACGCGAGCCAGTCGGGCGTCTTCTCGTTGAAGGCGCCCAGGATGCGCGGGTTGTTGGCATCGCCCGAGGTGCGCTGCAGCAGCGCATCGGCTTCTTCGCGGCCGTCACGGCCGAAGTGCTTCTGCAGCAGGTAGACCATGGCCCACAGGTGGCGGCCTTCTTCCACGTTGATCTGGAACAGGTTGCGCAGGTCGTACATCGACGGCGCCGTGAGGCCCAGGTGGCGCTGCTGCTCGACCGACGCGGGCTCGGTGTCGCCCTGCGTCACGATGATGCGGCGCAGGTTGGCGCGGTGCTCGCCGGGCACGTCCTGCCAGGCTTTTTCACCCTTGTGGTCGCCGAAATGGATCTCGCGGTTGGCGTCGCCCGGGTTCAGGAAGATGCCCCAGCGGTAGTCGCGCATCTTCACGTGGCCGAACTGGGCCCAGCCCTGCGGATCGACGCTCACGGCCGTGCGCAGGTACACCTCATGGTTGGTCGAGCCCTCGGGGCCCACGTCGTCCCACCAGTTGATGAAGTTGGGCTGCCAGCCCTCGAGCGCGCGCTGCAGCGTGCGGTCTTCACCGAGGTTGACGTTGTTGGGGATCTTCTCGCTGTAGTTGATCGTGCTCATCGTTGTTCCTTGGGTTGTACGGACTGCTGTTCTGTCAGACGCGGTTCATGTCGAAGCCGGCTTTCTGGCCGGTGCCGTAGACCTTCAGCGCGCCCTTTTCGCCAACGGCGTTGGGACGGTTGAAGATCCAGTTCTGCCAGGCGGTGAGCCGGCCGAAGATGCGGGTGGCCATGTTCTCCTTGCTTGCGAAGCGCAGGTTGGCTTCGAGGCCGGTGAGCGCGTCGGGCGACATGGCGGCGCGCTCCTCGATGGCGATGCGGATCTCGTCGTCCCAGTCGATGTCGTCCGGTGCGGCGGTCACGAGGCCGAGCTTCAGCGCCTCGTCGGCGTCGAGCGGCTTGCCGGCGGCGGTGCGTGCGGCTTCGAGCGGCGCGGCCTCTTCATAGAAGCGGCGCTGCAGGCGGCTCTGGTCGTTGACCATCGGGAAGAAGCCGAAGTTGAATTCGTTCAGCGTGAGCTTCGGTGCGCGCTCGGCGTCGTCGGGCAGCGCGAGCATGTAGGTGCGGTCGGCCGCGAAGGCCAGCTCGGCCAGCATGCCGGCGAAGCACGAACCAGCTTCCACCAGCGCGAACAGGCTGCGCGAGGACACGTCCAGGCGCGCCAGCGTGCGGCGCAGCGCGCCGATGGTTTCGCGCACCAGCCAATGGTCCTTGTGGGCGAGCATCACCGTATCGGACGCGAGCACTGCGGCGGCGTCGCCCTCGGTCTTGAGCAGCCAGGTGCCGATGTCGAGCTCGTTGGTGCGCAGGTTGAGGATGGCGTCGTCGAGTTCGCGGCACATCGCGAGCGGCCACCAGGCGGCACCCGCGGCTTCGATGGCGGCGATGTCGGCCGGCTGCGCACCGGTGGGCGCCTTGATGGTGATGGTCGCGGTGCGCTTGCTGCGGTCGATCTGCACGTTGACGTTCGAATACGCGATGCCGTCGGCGCTGTCGGTGCGTTCCAGGCGGGCCAGCGCCACGCCCTTGGCGTTGGCGGGACGATCGCTGCCGGCCGCGAGTTGCGAGGCGCGCTCCTGCACGGCGGCGGCGAACTGCGCGGGCTTGGCCACCGCGTCGACCAGGCGCCAGTCGACCGCGCGCTGGCCGCGCACGCCTTCGACGCTGGTGCAGAAGATGTCGGCGAGGTCATGGCGCACGTGGCGCTTGTCGGTCACGCGGGTCAGGCCGCCGGTGCCGGGCAGCACGCCGAGCAGCGGCACTTCGGGCAGCGACACGGCGGAGGAGCGATCGTCCACCAGCAGGATCTCGTCGCAGGCCAGTGCCAGCTCGTAGCCGCCGCCGGCGCAGGCACCGTTCACGGCCGCGAGGAACTTCAGGCCCGAGTGCTTCGAGGTGTCTTCGATGCCGTTGCGGGTTTCGTTGGTGAACTTGCAGAAGTTCACCTTCCAGGCGTGGCCCGAAACGCCGAGCATGAAGATGTTGGCGCCCGAACAGAAGATGCGGTCCTTGCCGCTGGTGACGATCACGCTGCGCACTTCGGGGTGCTCGAAGCGCACGCGGTTGAGCGCGTCGTTCAGCTCGATGTCCACGCCCAGGTCGTAGCTGTTGAGCTTGAGCTTGTAGCCGGGGCGAATGCCGCCGTCTTCCGCGATGTCGAGCACGAGGCGCGCGATGGCGCCGTCGAAGCTCAGCGACCAGTGGCGGTACTGGCCGGGTTCGGTGCGGTAGTCGACGCGCGGGGGCGCCTGGAGCGTGGTGGTGTCGGTCATGCGGAAGTCTCCTGTGGGGCAGTGTTCGGAAACCGTGAACAGGAAAGATAGTGCACTTTACTGCTCCGATGACATGCATCATGCTGCATGCATGTAGGCAAGTCAATGCCTGCTGCACTTTTTTTCAGATTTCGGGCTGGGCTGGGGATTCGGGGAAGTGCGCAGGCCACCGGGTACTCCCCTCCGCGAATGTCCTCCGCCCTTCGGGCTCCCCCTTTATTTCGCTGCGGGGAGCACCCGATGCCCTGCGCACAGGGCACGCTGCTGGTTTGCAGCCAATCAACCAGTGCTCCGAACGCTCACGCCGACGGGGTGCCTTGCGCAGCGAAATAAAGGAGGAGGCCGCAGGCCGGGGGACATTCGCGGAGCAAGGTACCCCGCCGGCGTGAGCGAACCCTGAAGATTCAGCTCAAGCGCCCAGACCCATCGACTGGCGGGTCGCCGCACGGAGCGCCTGGAAGCTCTGCGACAAGGTCCTGCCGCTGGTGTCCACCGACAGGTCGGCCTTCGAATAGAAGGCGGCGCGGCCGTTCAGGATGCGGCGCAGGTCTTCCATCGCTTCCTTGCTGGCGGCCATCGGGCGGGTGTCGCCCTGTGCGGCCACGCGGCCCATGTGCTCCTCGGGCGCGGCCTGCAGCCACACGGTGGTGCAGTGCGCGAGCAGCTCGTTGAAGGTGGCCGGGTCGGAGACGATGCCGCCCGGCGTGGCGATCACCACCTCGCTGTAGATCTGCACCGCCTCTTCCAGCGCGCGGCGCTCGTAGCGACGGTAGGCGTTGGTGCCGTACAGGTCGTGGATCTCGCGCACGCTGCAGCCCGCGAGCTTCTCGATCTCGCGGCTCAGCTCGATGAACGGGATCTCCAGGTCTTCCGCCAGCATCTGCCCCAGCGTCGACTTGCCCGCGCCGCGCAGGCCCACGAGCGCGATGCGGCGGTGCCGCGCCGGATCGACCGAGGCCGTGCCCAGCAGTTCGCCGAGCGCCACGCGCACGCGGCGCAGGTCGGCTTCGCTGCGGTGTTCGAGCAGCTCGCGGATCAGCAGCCACTCGGGTGAGCTGGTCGTCACGTCGCCCACCAGCTCGGCCAGCGAGCAGTGCAGCGCGCCGGCCACCTGCTGCAGCACGAGGATCGACGCGTTGCCGATGCCGTATTCGAGATTGGCGAGGTGGCGCTCCGACACCTCCGCTGCAACGGCCACGGCCTTGCGCGTGAGGCCGCGCTGCGCGCGCAGGTTGCGCACCCGATCGCCCAATGCCGCCAGCAGCGGGTTCTTCGCCTCTCCTGCAGGCGCAAGGCCGTTGCCGGGGCCGCCACTTTCCGGCGCGGTGGCCAGCACCGCGTCTACATGCTCGTTCATGCAATTCCTCGTTCTTCACCGGAATTGTGCGCGCTCAGGGTAAACACCATGGATGCACTATATTGCTTGACACTCATTGTCTCGATGCTTATCGTTCGGCCACACGCAAGATACTGCACGCGCAGAGATTCTGCAAGGTAGTTCAAAAGTTCGAGGCCCCACGATGTCCGACCGAAGCACCGCCGCCACAGGCAAGGAAGCATTTCACCAGCTGATTGCAGGCTTGACCGCCGAGATCGCCGGCAGGCCGCTCGACAGCGGGCTCGACCAATGGCTCAACGCCACCCACGGCGCAGGCAGCGCCCGCTTCGAGCAGCTGCGCCAGGCCTGCATCGGCGGCGTCGCCGAAGGCTGGCTGTGCGAGCGCGAGGGCGGCGGCATCCGGTACGGCCACGTCTTCAAGGCCGAGGACGCGCTGCACCGCTTCTCGGTCGACGTGGTCGACATGCAGGACATCGCCGGCCCGCACCACACGCACCCCAACGGCGAGATCGACCTGATCATGCCGCTGGAGGGCAGCGCCGACGCCACCTTCGACGGGCGCCCGGCAGGCTGGTGCGTCTACGGGCCCGGCACCGCGCACCGCCCGACCGTGGCGCAAGGCCGCGCGCTCGTTCTCTATCTGCTGCCCGAAGGGCAGATCAAGTTCACCCCATGACCGAACTCCTTCCCAACTACGTCGCCGGCCGCTGGCAAAGCGGATCGGGCGCCGGCACGCCCCTGTTCGACCCGGTCCTGGGCACCGAGCTCGCACGCGTCGACGCCACCGGCCTCGACCTGCCCGAAGCTTTTGCCTTCGCCCGCGAACAGGGCGGCAATGCGTTGCGCGCCCTCACCTACCGCCAGCGCGCCGGGCTGCTCGCAGCCATCGTGAAAATGCTGCAGGCCAACCGCGACGCCTATTACGACATCGCCACCGCCAACTCCGGCACCGTGAAGAACGACTCGGCCGTCGACATCGACGGCGCGATCTTCACGCTCGGCCAGTACGCCAAGTGGGGCGACACGCTCGGCGACATGCGTGCGCTGCGCGACGGCGACGCGGTCAAGCTCGGCAAAGAGCCGGTGTTCCAGTCGCAGCACCTGCAGGTGCCGACGCATGGCGTGGCGCTGTTCATCAACGCCTTCAACTTTCCTTCGTGGGGCTTGTGGGAAAAGGCCGCGCCCGCACTGCTGTCGGGCGTGCCCGTGATCGTGAAGCCCGCCACGGCCACCGCGTGGCTCACGCAGCGCATGGTGAAGGACGTGGTCGACGCGGGCGTGCTGCCCGCAGGCGCGCTGTCCATCGTCTGCGGCAGCTCGGCCGGATTGATGGATGCGCTGCAACCTTTCGACGTGGCCTCGTTCACCGGCTCGGCCGAGACGGCCGCGGTGATCCGCTCGCACCCCGCGGTGGCCGAACGCTCGGTGCGCGTGAACATCGAGGCCGACAGCCTCAACAGCGCCCTGCTGCTGCCCGGCGCAGCGCCTGCCAGCGAGGCCTTCAACCTGCTCGTGCGCGAAGTGGTGCGCGAGATGACGGTGAAGTCGGGCCAGAAGTGCACCGCCATCCGCCGCATCCTGGTGCCGGCCGAGGTGTACGACGCCGCGGCCGAAGCCATCGGCGCCAAACTCGCGGGCATCACGGTGGGCAATCCGCGCAGCGAGAGCGTGCGCATGGGCTCGCTCGTGAGCCGCGCACAGCTGAATGTGGTGCGCGACGGCCTCGACGCGCTGGCCACGCAGACCACCGTGCTGCACGACAGCCGCAACAAGCCGCTCATCGATGCCGACCCGAAGGTCGCCGCCTGCATCGGACCCGTGCTGCTGGGCACGCGCGACGCCGATGCGGCGCAGCGCGTGCACGATGTGGAAGTGTTCGGGCCGGTGGCCACGCTGCTGCCGTACCGCGATCTCGCGCACGGCATCGCACTTGCGCACCGCGGCCAGGGCTCGCTCGTGACCTCCCTGTATGGCAGCGACGACGCCGCGCTCGCGCAGGCTGCGCTGTCGGTCGCACCGAGCCACGGCCGTGTGCACGTCATCACCCCCGAGGTGGCGCAGGCCCACACCGGCCACGGCAACGTGATGCCGATGTCGATGCACGGCGGTCCCGGCCGCGCGGGCGGCGGCGCCGAACTGGGCGGCCTGCGCGCGCTCGATTTCTATCACCGCCGAAGCGCGGTGCAGGCAAGCCCCGGCGTGCTCGCCGCACTCGGCCTCTAGAACGAGAGACACGGCCGAAGGAGACAAGACCATGACCCTGCCCACACGATTCAACTTCGCCGAGCACCTGTTCGCCCTCAACCGCGGCCGCGCCGATCGCACCGCCTACATCGACGACCGCGGCACGCTGAGCTACGGCCAGCTCGAAGACCGCGCGCGCCGCCTCGCCGCCGCGTTGAAGGCGGCAGGCATCCGCCGCGAAGAGCGCGTGCTGCTGCTGATGCTCGACGGCAACGACTGGCCGGTGAGCTTTCTCGGCTGCCTCTATGCCGGCGTGGTGCCCGTGGCCGTCAACACGCTGCTCACGCCCGACGACTACGCCTACATGCTCGATCACAGCCGCGCGCAGGCCGTGCTGGTGTCCGGCGCACTGCTGCCGACGCTGCAGCAGGCGATGGCGCGCGGCGACCATGAAGTGCAGGCGCTGATCGTGTCGCAGCCCACGGGTACGCTGCCCGAGGGCGCACAGGAATTCGAAGCCGCGCTCGCCGCCGCCCCGCCCCTGGCATCGCCGGCGCAGACCGCTTCCGACGACCCCGGCTTCTGGCTCTACTCCTCCGGCTCCACCGGCAAGCCCAAGGGCACGGTCCACACGCATGCCAACCTGTGGTGGACGGCCGAGCTTTACGGCAAGCCCGTGCTCGGCCTCACCGAGAACGACGTGTGCTTCTCGGCCGCCAAGATGTACTTCGCATACGGGCTGGGCAACGCGCTGACCTTTCCGCTGTCGGTCGGTGCCACCGTGGTGCTGATGGCCGAACGGCCCACGCCCGACGCCACCTTCCGCCGCTGGGTGGAGCACAAGCCCACCGTGTTCTTCGGCGCGCCCACTGGCTTTGCCGGCATGCTCGCCTCGCCGAAGCTGCCGGCGCGCGAAGCCGTGGCGCTGCGCATGTGCTCCTCGGCCGGCGAGGCGCTGCCCGGCGAACTCGCGCAGCGCTTCAAGGCGCACTTCGGCTGCGAGATCATCGACGGCATCGGCTCGACCGAGATGCTGCACATCTTCATCTCCAACCGCCCCGGCGACGTGCGCTACGGCACCACCGGCCGGCCGGTGGAGGGCTACGAGGTCGAGCTGCGCGGCGAGGACGGCCGCCCCGTGCCCGACGGCGAGGTGGGCGACCTCTACATCCGCGGCCCCAGTTCGGCGCTGATGTACTGGAACAACCGCGAGAAGTCGCGCGAGACCTTCCAGGGCGGCTGGACCAAGAGCGGCGACAAGTACACGCGCGATGCCGACGGCTACTACACCTACGCCGGGCGCAGCGACGACATGCTGAAGGTCAGCGGCATCTACGTGTCGCCCTTCGAGGTCGAGGCCACGCTGATGCAGCACCCGGCGGTGCTGGAAGCCGCGGTGATCGGCAAGGAGGACGCCGAAGGGCTGACGAAGACCAAGGCCTTCGTCGTTCTGAAGGATGGCGCCGCGGTGACCGAGGAAGAGCTGAAGGCCTTCGTCAAGGAACGCCTCGCGCCGTACAAGTACCCGCGGTTCCTGGAGTTCGTGAGCGAGCTGCCGAAGACGGCGACGGGGAAGATCCAGCGGTTCAGGTTGCGCGAGAGGGAAAAGCAGGCGTGATACGCACCCCGTCTTCCTCTTTCCCCCTCCCCCGCTGGGGGAGGGCCGGGGTGGGGGCACCGGCCTTCATGCACGCGCAGCCCTTGCAGGCGCCGCTTGCCCCCATCCCAACCTTCCCCCAAAGGGGGAAGGAGCAACAGCCGGAGGCAACATGATGAGCACGGCGTTCGCCAACATCACCTGGCGCGGCCGCCCGGTCCGCATCGAGTGCCAATGGATCGCCCCGGAGCGCACCGATGCGCCATTGATCGTCTTCCTCCACGAAGGCCTCGGTTCCGTCGCCATGTGGAAGGATTTCCCGACGCGGCTGTGCGAAGCCGCCGGCGCCCGCGGCCTTGTCTTCTCGCGCCCGGGCTACGGCCGCTCCACCCCGCGCGCCGGCGACGAGACCTGGGACGTCGACTTCATGCACCGCCAGGCACATGAAGTGCTGCCCGCCCTCTTCGCCGCGCTCGAGCTCGGCGACGAGAAACCCTGGCTCTTCGGCCACAGCGACGGCGCCTCGATCTCGCTGCTGTATGCGGCGCGCTTTCCCGAGCACGTGGCCGGCCTGGTGGTGCTGGCGCCGCACATCTTCGTCGAGGACGTGACGCTGGCCAACATCGAGCAGGCCCGGCTGGCCTACCTGGAGACCGACCTGCCGAAGAAGCTGGGCCGCTATCACGACGACGTCGATTCGGCCTTCTGGGGCTGGAACCGCGTCTGGCTCCATCCGCCTTTCAGGCAATGGAACATCGAAGCCGAGCTCGATGGCATCCGTTGCCCGATTCTTGCTATGCAGGGTATCGACGACGAGTACGGCACACTCGCGCAGATTCGCGGCATCGCCAGGCGCGTGCCGGGCACCGAGCTGCTGGAGCTGCCTGACTGCGGGCATTCCCCGCATCGCGACCAGCCCGAAAAAGCGATAGTGGCGACCGTTTCATTCATGGGCGACCGGAATCCCCGGTCAGGGAAAACTCGTGTTTGAGAGATAAATGATTTACCCTTAAAGTATCTGCGCCAGCGGCGGCGCGTCGTGAAGACACGCGCCCCAACCCGTCGCCCCCGTCTTCAAGCCGTTCCCCTTTCATTTCAATACCACGCCAGGAGATCACATGAGCACCCGCATCGCCCGCACCACCCTGACGGCCCTCGCCCTGGCCTGCATCGCCACGCTGGGCCACGCCCAGCAAGGCAAGCTCAAGGTCGGTCTGATGCTGCCCTACAGCGGCACCTACACCGCCCTGGGCGTGGCCATCGAGAACGGCTTCAAGCTCTACGTGGACGAGCACGGCGGCAAGCTCGCCGGCCGCGAGATCGAATACTTCAAGGTCGACGACGAGTCCGACCCTGCCAAGGCCACCGACAACGTCAACAAGCTCATCAAGCGCGACAACGTCGACGTGATCGTGGGCACCGTGCACTCGGGCGTCGCCATGGCCATGGCCAAGGCCGCGAAGGAAAGCGGCACCGTGCTGATCGTGCCCAATGCCGGTGCCGACGCGGTGACCGGCCCGATGTGCGCGCCCAACATCTTCCGCAGCTCGTTCAGCAACTGGCAGCCGGCCTACGCGATGGGCGAGGTGGCGGCCAAGCAGCAGGGCAAGAAGAAGGCGATGACCATCACCTGGAAGTACGCGGCCGGCGACGAGTCGGTTGCAGGCTTCAAGGAAGGCTTCGAGAAGAACGGCGGCAAGGTCGACAAGCAGCTCACGCTGCCCTTCCCCAACGTGGAATTCCAGGCGCTGCTGACCGAGATCGCGGCGGCCAAGCCCGATGCGGTGTACGCCTTCTTCGCCGGCGGCGGCGCGGTGAAGTTCGTGAAGGACTACCAGGCCGCCGGCCTGAACAAGACCATTCCGCTGTACGGCCCCGGCTTCCTCACCGACGGCACGCTCGACGCGCAGGGTGAATCTGCGCAGGGCATGCTCACCACGCTGCACTATGCCGACGGCCTGAACACCGCGCGCGACAACACCTTCCGCGTCGGCTATGCCAAGGCCTTCAAGCTGCAGCCCGACGTGTATGCGGTGCAGGGCTACGACGCGGCGCAGATGCTGGGCGTGGGCCTTGCCGCCACCAAGGGCGACATCTCGAAGAAGGCCGAGTTCACGGCCGCCATCGAGAAGGCGAAGATCGACAGCCCGCGCGGCACCTTCACGGTGAGCAAGTCGCACAACCCGGTGCAGGACATCTACCTGCGCAAGGTAGAAGGCAAGGAAAACAAGCTGGTGAGCACCGCGATCAAGGGTCTCGCCGACCCCGCTCGCGGTTGCCGGATGTAGACAAGGCACTCCCCCAGGCTGCGCACACTTCGTGTCGCTTCGCCTTCCCCCTCTCCGGGGGCGACACCTGCGGCCCGGCAAAGCCGGTTCCGCGGTGTCTCCCGAACATCGCGGGCGCTATCGCGCCACGCTCTCTTTCGGCCTCACAGGGATGACCTAACGTGGATTTCGGAACCTTCTTGGTCCAGTGCCTGAACTCGGTTCAGTACGGGCTCCTACTCTTCCTGGTGGCCTCGGGGCTGACGCTGATCTTCGGGATCATGGGCGTCATCAACCTTGCGCACGGCAGCTTCTACATGATCGGCGCGTACATGGCGTTCGCGCTTGCGCCGCTGTTCGGCGACCAGTTCCTGCTGATGCTGGTGGCCGGCGTGGTGCTGGCGGCCGTCTTCGGCTACCTGCTCGAATGGGCCTTCTTCAGCTACCTCTACCAGCGCGACCACCTGCAGCAGGTGCTGATGACCTACGGGCTCATCCTGGTGTTCGAGGAGCTGCGCTCCATCCTCGTGGGCAACGACGTGCACGGCGTGAAGGTGCCGGCATGGCTCGACGGCAGCTTCGCGCTGGGCAACGTCATGAGCTATCCGTGGTATCGCCTCTTCGCCTCGGCCGCCTGCATCGTGCTGGCCGTGGCGCTGTACTGGGTGGTCAACCGCACGCGGCTGGGCATGATGATCCGCGCTGGTGCGAGCAACCGCGACATGGTGCGCGGCCTGGGCATCGACGTGAAGCGGCTCTACCGCATCGTGTTCGCGGCGGGCGTGGCGCTGGCGGCGCTGGCCGGCATGATCGCGGCGCCGATGTCCTCGGTGTACCCGAACATGGGTGCGAGCGTGCTCATCATCTGCTTCGTGCTGGTGGTGATCGGCGGCATCGGCTCGATCACGGGCGCGCTGGTGGCCTCGCTGCTGGTGGGCTTCGTCGATACCTTCGGCAAGGTGTTCTTCGCGGACCTGAGCGGCATCGGCATCTACCTGCTGATGGCCATCGTGCTGATATGGAAGCCCGAAGGGCTGATGGGGAGGCGACCATGAAGAAGACCGCATTCCTCGTGCCGGTGCTGTGCGCCGTGCTCATCGGCGTGGCGGGCCCGTTCATGGGCAACTACGTTTCCGACTTCGTCGTGAAGATCATGATCCTGTCGATCTTCGCGCTGAGCCTCGAACTGCTGGTCGGCATGACCGGGCTCGTGAGCCTGGGCCATGCGGCCTTCTACGGCATCGGCGCATACGTCACGGTGCTCGCTTCAGGCAGCGAAGGCGGCAACTTCGCGCTGCTGCTGCCGCTGGCCATGGGTGCGGCGGCGCTGTATGCGCTGTTCGTCGGTGCATTGAGCCTGCGCACGCGCGGCGTGTACTTCATCATGGTGACGCTGGCCTTCGCGCAGATGGCCTTCTTCGTGTTCCACGACACCAAGGTCGGCGGCGGCAGCGACGGCATCTACATGTACGTGCGGCCCGCCCTCGGCGCGCTCGACATGGAGAACCGCACGGTGCTGTTCTACGTGGTGCTGGCCTCGCTGGTGTTCACCTACGGGCTGCTGGCGCTCATCCGCCGCTCGCGCTTCGGTGCGGCGCTGGCGGGCATCCGCGTGAACGAGCAGCGCATGCGCGCCGCGGGCTTCTCGGTGTATGCCTACAAGCTCGCGGCCTTCGTGCTGGCGGGTGCATTGGCCGGGCTTGCCGGCTTCCTGCTGGCCTCGCGCGATGGCGTGGTCAACCCGGAACTGATGGCATGGCACAACTCGGGCGAGGTGCTGCTGATGGTGATCCTCGGCGGCCTCGGCCACCTGCGCGGCGCGGTGATCGGCGCCATCGCGTTCACGCTGCTGAAGGAGATCTTCTCCACGCATGCGGTGATGGGCCCGATGGCGGACCACTGGCAGCTGACGCTGGGCCTGACGATCATCGTGTTCGTGGCGCTGCTGCCCAAGGGGCTGATCGGGCTTGTGAAGCGCCTGTCGCCGAAGGAGGCCGTGTGAAGTCAGCTCTCCCCCAGGCTTCGCGCACTTCGTGTCGCTTCGCCAACCCCCTCACCGGGGGCAACACCAGCGGCCCGGCAAAGCCGGCTCCGCGGTGTTCCCTGCATTTCTCCCTCCCCCGCTGGGGGAGGGCCGGGGTGGGGGCAAGCGGCGCCTCCATCGCGCGCTCTGCCTG